>JAPOOT010000468.1 GCA_026713285.1 Gemmatimonadota bacterium
CACTAGTACCAGCGATAGTAATAGGTGGCGAAACCGATACCGAGGATGCTGATTACGTTCACTTTCAGCGTGAAACCGAACGTGATGGAGAATATCACAAAGGGCAGCGTGGCCGGGGGGAAGGTATAAATGAAGGCTTCCAGGAAGAACTTTTCCACCATGCTGCCGGGCATGAAATACTCAAGCAGCAGTCCGATCAGTTCGCCGAGCAGTCCGCCGAGGATGGCCCCCACCAGGATATAAAGCGCCAGTTTAGCGATCTTCTTCGATTGCGCCATTAAAGGGTCTCCCCGGGTAGTGATTGGTTTACTGCGCGTGCGTCGGTCAACTGGCCTCCCGGAAGGCTGGCGCGTGCGGACATATCGGGTATTTCCATCCCACTTCCGCGGTCTCCTTTATTCTTCCACGGACAGCGCGACGTCTTCGTCGTGGCGGACCATGTGCAAGCCCCAGGCCGCGATGCCGGAAAGTATATACAGCAGCACGATGGGGAAGATCGTGAGTTTCGGATCCCAGACCAGGGCCACCAGGGCCAGGGCGATGACACTCAGCTTAAGGATGGACCACTTGCTCTTGAACGCGAGCGACGGCAGGGTGCGGTAGGACAGGGGGCTGATCATGAGGATGGACAGCACGAGCATGAATCCCATGAACGGGCCTTCCAGGTGCAGTTCCTCCCATCGGTCCCAGCAGAAGATGACGTACGACGCCACGGCGATGGCCGCCACGGGTATCGGCAGTCCCATGAAATTGTCCTTCTCCTCGTTGATCCGCTCCACGCGGCGGAGGGTCATCACGTTGTACCGGGCCAGCCGGATGGCGCCGCACATAAGGAAAAGGAGGCAGAGCACCCAGGTGATTTCGCCGAAGGGCTTCAGGGTATATACGAGTACTATCGGCGCCACGCCGAAGGAGATCACGTCCGCCAGGGAATCGAGTTCGATGCCGAACCGGGTCGCCCCCTGGCTGAAGCGCGCGACCTTGCCGTCGATACTATCCAGTAGCGCGGCGGCCATGATGAGCCAGGGCGCGCGTCCGGGGTCGCCGGTCAGGGCGTTGAACCCGTCTATACAGTAGAAGATGGCGGAAACCCCGCAGAAGATGCTGCCGAGCGTGAACACGTTCGGTAACGCGACGCGCATCCAGGTTTTCATTTCAGTACTCCCAGTATCGTTTCGCCGCCCCGGACCCGGTCCCCGTTCTTAACCCGGATTTCGGCGCCGGCCGGCACGATGACGTCTATTCTCGATCCGAAGCGTATCAGGCCGAAACGGTCGCCGATACGCACCTCGTCGCCCTCGTTGACGTTGCAGACGATCCGCCGGGCAACGAAACCGACGATCTGCTTGATCATAACGCGGCCCTTGTCTCCTTCGATGCCCAGGACCATCTGGGCGTTGTCACCCGAGGCCTCGTCCTTGAACGCGAGCTTGAATTCTCCTTCGATCCGACGGCGCAATTTGACCACGCCGGTGATGGGAATCCGGTTGACGTGCACGTTCGCGATGGACAGGAACACGCTGATCTGCGTGGCCGGTCCGCCGATGAAGGCGTCGTTTTCGATCTCCTCGACTGTTACCACCTTGCCGTCGCCGCCGGAGATCACCAGGCCTTCGCCCGGGGGAACCCGTCTGGCCGGATCCCGGAAGAAGAAACCGACGAACAGGGCCAGGCCTCCGAACACCGACGCCAGTATGATCCAGATTGCTCCGGGGGCCAGATATCCGATCGCCAGACTGCCCGTCGCGAGTGCGGCCAGTGGTATGACCATGACCCAACCGTCGCGTACCATGCCTTTTCCTTGCTATCCGATTCCCGGCCGAATGTCCGCGGTCCCGGTGTTTGCCGTACCGTCCCCGCGCATCACAACTCGGCGATATGCAGGACCAGGGGTATCAGGCGCCCCTCCCGCTCGACTTCCAGCTCGATGGAATCGCCCACCAGGCTGCCGTACAGGGCTTCCCGCGCGTCGGGATAGCTGGTGATCACTTCTCCGTTGATTTTCCGTATGACGTCCATGACCATGATGCCGGCCAGGTCCGCCGGGCTGTTCGGGTCGATTTCATTCACCAATACGCCCAGGCGGTTGACAATGTCCAGCTCCTGCGCCACGTATTCCGTGATGTCGATCACCGAGAGCCCCGTCCATCCACGTCTCGGTCCGCCATACTGTATCAGTTCGTCCGCAACGCGCCGAACCCGTTCGATGGGTATGGCGAAACCCACGCCCTCCGAGCCGCCGCTTTCGGAGAGGATGAACGTATTGATACCGATGACCTCGCCGAAGGCGTTGACCAGGGGACCGCCGCTGTTGCCCGGATTGATGGTCGCGTCCGTCTGGATCATGTCCCGGTAGACCGTCCTGGATCCCTGCTGCCTGCGGAAGTTCCGTCCCAGGGCGCTGACCACTCCAACAGCCACGGCCGGCTGGGCGTCCTCGATGGCCAGGCCCAGCGGATTGCCGATGGTTATGGCCCACTCGCCGGTCATGATGTCGTCCGACCGGCCCAGCGCCGCCACGGGGAGGTCTTCGCCTTCCACGTGTAGCACGGCCAGATCCGTCATGACGTCCACGCCGACCAGGGTGCAGGACAGGCTGCGTCCGTCGGTCAGGACAGCCTGTATTCGCCGCGCTGTGTAGTCTCCCAGTTGCACCACGTGGGCATTGGTGACGATGTAACCCGCGTCGTCGATAATTACGCCCGACCCCGTGTTCGGCTCCTCGCGGGTATAAAGCCGCGGCACCACGAAATGACCGAAGAAGGGGTCGTCGGACATGGGGGAGAATCCGCGCCGCTGCATCTGGAAAATCGCAACGATGCTCACGACGGCGGGACCCGCCCGCTCCACCGCGGTCACGATGGACGTGCGTCGGGACGTGCTGATCGATTCGTTGGCTTCGATCAGACCTGCCGGCAATCGGCCGGATTCCACACGGCCATACGCGTCTTCACCCACCCCGGGCGCTCCGGCAGCGCCACTGCGCCCTGTCGACCCTGCCGATTCGGACGGTTCCGGGTTTCCCGGCGTGGAAGTCAGGGCCCGGGCAGCATTCCCGGTCCCCCGCCGAGCGTGCTCAGCGCTTCGGGATAGGCCACGACCAGGAAAACGATGCCCACAAGCGCGCCTATGAAGGCCGCCAGAATATACCACACGGCCATCGGGGATCGCCTGGCCTTCGGGTAGCCCGTCTGGCGTTCTTCCGTGTTCCGCATCGATCGGCACCGGGCATCCGTACCGCAACCTTGCAGAATCTGAACAACGCTGATTTCAGTTCGGAAATGCCGGGAAAAGTCCTGCGCTTGAATGACCCGGAAACACCATGTCCCAACGGTTCTCCGGCTCCCAAAACAGATACCTCATTATATGCGCGGAGGGGCTTCCAGTCAATACCTTTTTCCGGGGACCGGAGCGCCGCCGCGCCCATGGTGCGCGGGAACCTCGCCGGGCGGTCCAGGTTGGCTTTCCTGCAAGAGCCACTATATCAAAATCTGTGATTTAACAAGGATTTAACCTCAGAGAAACACTTGCGAAACAATAAGGTTGTATATTAGATTTCTGTGTTTGTTTCTGCGAATGCGTGCAAGAGGATGTGTAAATTACCGCGGCGATCCGGACTCCTGTAACCAGGCGGCCCGGTTACCCGGGCAACGATTCATGGAATATCCAACAGGGAGGAGCAATACTCGTGACCCCTAATGAAGTCATCTCTTACGCAAAGGAAAATGGAGCGAAGATGGTCGACTTCCGGTTCATCGACGTGCCAGGAACGTGGCAGCACTTCTCGGCGCCCATCGAAACGCTGGAAGAGGAGACTTTCGAAGAAGGCGTAGGTTTCGACGGTTCGAGCGTCCGTGGTTTCCAGACCATCGACAAGAGCGACATGATCCTGATCCCCGATCCGCTGTCGGCCAAGATCGATCCCTTCATGGAAGCGAAAACGCTGATCCTGGTCTGCAACGTCAAGGACCCGGTGACGCTGGAAATGTACACGCGCGACCCGCGTTACGTCGCCCAGAAGGCCGAGGCCTACATGCAGTCCGTGGGCATCGCCGACACGGCATACTTCGGACCGGAAGCCGAGTTCTACATCTTCGACGACGTGCGGTTCGCCCAGAAGCCGAACGCCAGTTTCCACCGGGTGGATTCCAGCGAGGGATGGTGGAACACCGGACGGAACGAAGGACCGAACCTCGGCAACAAGATACCTTACAAGCGTGGTTACTTCCCGGTGCCGCCGGTGGATACCCACCAGGACCTGCGCACCAACATGGTGCTGACGCTCCGGAGCATGGGCATCGAGTCGGAAGTCCACCACCACGAGGTGGGTACGGCGGGGCAGGCGGAGATCGACATCAAGTTCAACACGCTGCTGCGCATGTCCGACGACCTCCTCATGTACAAGTACATCGTGAAGAACGTCGCCAAGCAGGCAGGCAAGACGGTGACCTTCATGCCGAAGCCCATCTTCGAGGACAACGGTTCGGGCATGCACGTGCACCAGAGCCTGTGGAAAGACGGCCGGAACCTCTTCTTCGAGGCCGGCACGTACGCCGACCTGAGCGACATGGCCCGCCATTACATCGGCGGCCTGCTCAAGCATTGTTCATCGGTCCTGGCCTTCGCCGCGCCGACGACGAACTCCTACCGGAGGCTCGTCCCGGGTTATGAAGCGCCCATCAACCTGATCTATTCGCAGCGCAACAGAAGCGCCTGCGTGCGGATCCCCATGTATTCGAAGAGCGAGAAGGCCAAAAGGATCGAATTCCGTACGCCCGATCCGGGCGCAAATCCCTACCTGGCCTTCACCGCCATGATGATGGCCGGCCTGGACGGAATCGAGAACCGGATCGAGCCGCCGGAACCAATCGACCTCGATCTCTACGATCTCGAGCCGGAGCAGGCCGCGGAAGTGGCCCACACGCCGCAGGATCTGGGCGAGGCGCTGAACGCCCTGGAGGACGATCACGACTACCTCCTCAAGGGCGACGTGTTCACGCCGGACCTGATCGATACCTATATCGAGTACAAGCGGGAGAACGAGTTGGATCAGATCCGCCTGCGCCCGCACCCGTGGGAGTTCGGTCTCTACTACGACATCTAGGTCGTATGGGATCAGCGTTTCATCGCAGCACGCGCGCCTCCTCCGTTTCGACGCGGGGAGGCGCGGTCTTTTTCTGCCGGATCGGAGCGCATCATGTTAACGCACGTCGCGATGCATCATTTTAAGGCATATCCTGCCGGCAATGTCCGGCTCGGCTTCGCCCGTCGGACGAGGGAAATTAAGTTCACACGCATCGCGGTGCATCCCGTTTTGACGCAACGCGTCCAGGAACCACTGCAGACAACACACAGGTGAATTCAAACAGCCAACGCCCATGACGACTATCAATTTCGATCGCGACGCACTTGCGTCGACTATGCCGGACGCGGTGTCCGACCATTTGCGGTCCACCGGATTCGGCGACCCGGCCGACGCCTGGCGCGTGCTGGGACAGGTAGACCGACGCCTGGCCCCGCTTGCGCTTCCGGGTAATCCCTTCCCTGAGTTGATCGAAGCGGCGGGTACCTCCCTGCAACCCGACCGGGCCCTCATCAGCCTGCACACGCTCTTTACTCGGTGCGGTGACGACCATATCCCGGGCCTGCTGGACCTGTTGGCCATCCCGTCGGAATCCCGGGACGCCCTGCTCACGATCCTCTCGTGCAGCCCGTACCTCAGTAACGTGCTCATCCAGGACGCGAGGTTCCTGCTCGACACCTTCGCCGGTAATTCGTGGCGCTCGTTGCAGTCCGCGGAGGAGCAGCAAGCAGAAATGACGGAGATGCTGCAGGGCGTGGCATCACCGGACGAGGCCATGAAACCCCTCCGCACGTTCAAGAAACGGACCTACCTGCGCATAGCCGTGTGCGACCTGATGAAGCAGTCCGGAACGCCGGCGGTCCTGGAACGGCTCACGGACGTGGCCGACATCTGTCTCCAGGCGGCCCACGACGTGTGCGGCATGAAACTGGAGGCGCGGCACGGACGGCCGATGCTCGATGGATCACGCCCGAGCGGATTCGCCGTCATCGGCATGGGCAAGCTCGGCGGCAGGGACCTCAACTTCAGTTCGGATATCGACCTGCTGTACGTCTACGACGCCACGGACGGCCGTACAGATAAGGACGGAACATCCACCTACGAGTACTATCCGAAACTCGCCCGGGCCATCACCGACCTCATCGGCCGGCTCACGCCGGACGGGCAGGTGTTCCGCGTCGACCTGCGCCTGCGTCCGGAGGGACGGGCCGGCGATATCGCCAACTCGATCGAGGGCTACCGCTGGCACTATGAGATCCAGGGACAGGCCTGGCAGCGTCAGGCGCTCCTGAAGGCACGGTGTTCGGCGGGGAGCAGGGAGGTGGGCGACCGGTTCCTCGAAACGATCCAGCCCTTCGTGTTCTACCCCGCCCTCGACCAACCGCTGATCCTTGAAGATATCAATCACATGCGGGAACGGATCGCGAAGGCGCTGATCGAACGGGGCAGCGGCGATTACCACGTCAAGCTGGGTAAGGGGGGCATCCGTGAGATCGAGTTCATCGCCCAGGGATTCCAACTCGTCTACGGCGGATCCCAGAGTTGGCCCTGGGAACGCGGAACCCGCAGGATGCTGGCCTCGCTGGCGGAAAAGGGTTACCTGTCCGATGACGAGGCATCCGACCTGGACGACGCCTACCTCTTCCTTCGGGACCTGGAAAACCGCATCCAGATGACTTCGGGCCACCAGACCCACGAAATCCCCAGGGACCGCGGCGCCCAGGCCGTCCTGGCCGGCATGATGGGCCTGTCCGGGGTTTCCCTCGAAGCCCGGGAAGCTGCGCCGGACAGGATGCTGTCGGCCTACGCGAAACATACCGCCCGCGTCCACCAGATCTACGACCGGGTCTTCCACTCGGCGATGTAAAATCAGAGGGGTATTTAATAATCGGCAATGAAAAACAAAAACGCCCGGCCCTGGATTAAACCGCTCCAGGACCGGGCTTTTTTCTGTATTGAACAACACATCCTTCGTCACGCGCTGACGTTCAGGACAAGTATGAGCACACACGCACGCACGCCTACACCCCCTTACTCATCACGCACGCACTCACGCCCTCACGCACGCATAGGCCTACGCCTACGCCCAGGCACGCTTGACGCTCGACATGACCCAGTTGCTCAGGTCTTCGAATATCGTGTAGACCGTCGGCAGCAGGATGAGCGTCAGTATACCCGAGGTGGTCAGGCCGCCAACCAGGGCCAGGCTGACCGGACCCCACTGGTTGGCGCCGCGGTCTTCCACTGGACCGAAGAACTCGGGAAAGAGAAGCGGAGCCACCATAGGCAACAGGCCGAAGATGGTGGTCAGGGACGTCATCAGGATGGGCCGCAACCGATGCCGGCCGCCCAGGAGGAGGGCCTCGGTGCGCGTCATCCCCTCTCTGCGCAAATGGTTAACGTGATCGATGAGGACGATGGCATTGTTAACCGCAAGTCCCGACAGAACGATGATCCCCAGGTATGAGTTCGTGTTCAGCGTCGTGCCGGACAGGTAGAAAACGATAAAAGCGCCAACCAGTCCGCACAGCACCGACAACAGAATCGTGAACGGCTGGATGAAGGACTCCGAAATCGCCGCCATGATCAGGTAGATGAGCACCACCGAGAGCAGGATGGCGAAGAGGAACTCGCCCTGCGATTCACGCATCATGTTGAAATTGCGCCCCATGCTCCACGTGTACCCGGGAGGCAATTCGATGCCCTCCATCATCTCGGTCACCTGGGTGTTGATGCGCCGCGTGCCCGGTCCCGTCGTGTTGCCGCCCACTTCCACCTGAGATTCCCGATCATGCCGCTCGATGACGTCGGGTCCCTTCTGCCGCGAAAAGCTGGCCAGGTTCCCCATGGGGATCATCCCGCCTTCAGCCCGTTCGAAGGTCATGTTCTGCAGTTTCTGCAAGCTGGCGCGGTCCTCTTCCTCGAGGTGCAGCAGAATGTCCACCTCGCGGTCGTCGGCCTTGAATTTGCCCCTCGCCCGGCTGCTCAGCGCAGCCTGCACGGTACGGGCCGCCTGTCTCGGCGAAATGCCGTAGGTCTGGGCCATGGCCCGGTCGACCTGCACCTGGATCTCCTCGTCGCCCCGCTCCAGGCTGGTATCCACGTCCTTCAGTCCTGGGATGACCTCCATCCGGGTACGGAGATCATCGGCGATATTGGAAAGCACCGACATGTTGTCTCCGCGCAGTTCCACGTCCACGCCCGACTGCCCGCCGCCATATCGGCGCATCCGGCCGGGTCTCCAACGCACGCCGGCGATCTCGGGCAGCGAACTGGTGATCCGGGTCTGAAGCTCGGTGGCAGACTCCTGACGTTCCTCGGGCGGAGTCAGCACGATGCGGAGATTTGCCCGGCGCAGGCTGCCGTAGGACGAAATGGATTCGATGTGAAATTCGTCCTTGCGGTCCAGCAGGAGTGTTTCGACGTCCGTAAAGACTTCCCTGACGTCCTCGATGCTGTAGCTGCCCGGCAGATCCGCGGCTATCGCTATATCCCGCGTAGGCGCCCTGGGCTGGAACTCCGTCTCGATGTTCTGGTACAGCCAGTAGCTGCCGAAGAGGATCGCGCCGAAGGCAATCACGGTGACGAACCGGTGGCGCAGGTTCCAGGCTAGGACGGACGTGTAATATCCGGAAATCCGTGCGAAGAACGCCGAGGGCTTGCCCAGTGGCCGGTTGAACAGCCTCGAGGAAACCAGCGGGATGAGCGTCAGCGCGATAAAGACCGCCGCCACCATGACGATGCAGAATGTGACGACGAAGTCCTTCATGAAGAGCATGAACCGGCTGCCGCCGCCCAGGAATACGAGGGGCATGAAGACGCAAAGGGTCGTCGCCGTGGCCGCGATGATGGCCATGGTTACCTCGCGGGTGCCCACCACGGCCGCTATCCGCGCCGGCAGGTTGGATTCCTGCCGGTGGCGGTAGATGCTTTCCAGCACCACCACGGCGGCGTCCACGAGCATGCCCACCGCCAGCATCAGGCCCATGAGCGAGATCAGGTTGATGGATACCGTGGATCCCGCACCCTGTCGGAGCAGATACATGAAGGTGAAGGTACAGATGATCGATATGGGAATGGCCAGGCTGATAATCAGGGTGCTGCGCAGGTTGCGCAGGAAGAGAAACAACACGATGACGGCCAGCATGCCGCCCAGAAGTCCCGTGTTCCTCAGGTCGGAAAGCCGGTCCGTGATGCTCTGGGACTGGTCGAAGAACACCCGGGTTTCCAGGCCCGCGAACCGGGGCTGCGTCATGAGTTCATCCAACACGGACTGGGTGCGCTGGGCCACGTCCACGATGTTGGCCGTGGACGTCTTGTATACCCGGATGGTGACTGCATCCACCCCGTTCAGACGCTGGAAACTGTCGTCTTCCGGGTAGTCGAACTTCACCTCCGCCACGTCGCGTAGCGACAGGGACGTGCCGGGTATGGGCAGGTTCGCCACCTCGTCGGCCGCCCGGTATTCGTTTACGGATCGGACCGAGTACTTCCGTCCGCCCTCGGTGACGGTCCCGGCCGTCAGGGTTACGTTGTTCTGCACCAGGGTCTGGCTGAGATTGAACAGATCGAGGTTGTGGGACTGCAGCTTCTCGTTGTCCACGTGCACGATCAGTTGCTTCTCGACCATCCCGCTGATTTCCACGTTCGCCACGCCATCCACGCGCTGGATTTGCGGCTGGATCACCTTGGTGACGATGTTGTAGAACTCCGCGGGGTCCCCGCTCCACGCCACGCTGAAATTGTAAATCGGCATATCGTTCGGGTTCCAACGCCGGATCCGGATACGTTCGACATCGGCGGGCAGTTCGCCCCGGACCTGGTCGATCCGGTCCCGGACCTCCATGGCCGCCATGTTCATGTCCGTCCCGGTCTCGAACTCGATGCGCACCCGCGCGTTGTCGTCGCGGGAATTGGACTCCATGCTCTTCATGTTGCTCAGCGTGCCGAAGGCGTCCTCCAGCGGCCGCGTAATCAGCCGTTCCACTTCCTCGGGCGACGAGGAGGGGTAGGGCACACTGACGTTCAGGGACGGGAAGGACATGTCCGGCAGGAACATCAGCGGCAGCTTGGTATAGGATATCATACCCAGCGTGACGACACTGACGATGATCATGATCGTCGTCACCGGGCGGTTTACGGAAAACTCGGCTATGCTCATACCTCTGCCACCTCCTGGGACACCGGTTGCCCGGTTGTTCTTGTGAATAGCTCGTATACCCTTGCCATGGCCGTCTCGATCGTCATGTAGATGAGCGGCACGAGGACCA
>JAPOOT010000402.1 GCA_026713285.1 Gemmatimonadota bacterium
CCAAGCCGATGGCTATCCGGCACGGGGACCTCGTCCATGTTGATCCACCCCGTGTTGCTTGCCCGCACCCCCATCTTGCCTTTTATGGTACCGGTGGTCAGTCCTTCCCAGCCGCGCTCCAACAGGAAAGCAGTGATACCGCGCGTACCCTCTTCCTGACTGGTTTTGGCGAAAACGAGAAACCTGTCGGCCACGTCCGAAAGTGTGATCCACATTTTCTCGCCGCTGACCAGGTAGGTATCGCCCTTCTTCCGTGCACGGCTGGTCATGGCGGCCACGTCAGATCCCGCTCCGGGCTCCGTCAGCCCGAAACAGGCTATGTGCTCACCGGTGGCCAGGGGCGGCAGGAACCGTTCTTTCTGTACTTCCGTGCCCCACTGAAAGATCGGAAGGGCGTGCAGCCCAAGGTGGACGGCAATCGTCTCCCGGACGGAAGAGTCGGCCCACTCCAGGCCCTCTGAAAGCAGTCCCAGCGAAATAAAGTCCATACCGGCCCCGTCGTACCGAACCGGGAGGCAGATGCCCATGAACCCCTGCGCCGCCATCTTGGGAAGCAGGTCGTGGGGAAAGGTACCGATACGGTCGTGTTCCCTGATGGTCGGCAGGATTTCGTTTCGGGCGAAATCATAGACCATCTGCTCGACCATCTTGTGTTCTTCGCTCAGTTCGAAATCCATGAGACCGTCACTTGGTTTAGTGGGTAGTATTCCCGTTCCGAGCACGGGTATCGCTTGCTGCGTAATTCCGCCGGAACGTCCGGAATCCGGGGCTCAGCTGCCAGCCGCCCCGGCCACTTTGCTGAAGTCTCTTCCGGGCTTTGCAGCCGGCCGGGTCACAGGGATACTTCGCATGACTTCGAGAAACCGGTCCACGTCGCCGTCCGTGTTGTAGAAATGGGTGGAAACGCGGGCTCTCCCCACGCCGCCGTAAGCTCCGAATATCAACACGTTCTGATCCTCCAGGGCATGGGTTACCGCATTCACATCCTCCGCGGTAAAACAGACGTTTCCGGCCCGTTCCCTGGGCGCCCTGGGCGTGATGACTTCCCAGCCCAACTCCGTCAGTCCATCCCATACGCGGGTACTCAACCGCAGCACGTGGTCCTCGATCCGGTCGATACCGATGCCCAGCAGGCAGTCGAGGGCGTTGTCCAGGATGTAAACCCCGATCCAGGTCTCGTTGCCTGGCGTAAACCTGCTGGCATCCGTCCGGGGTATGTATGCGGAGGGTTCCTTCCAGTCGGGAAGATAGGCCGGAGTGTGCCAGCCAACGAACGGAGGATTGAGTTCGGGTACACGTTCCCGGTTCCAGTAGAATATGCCCACGCCATGCACGGCCATTAGCCACTTGTAGCAACTCGACACGACGAAGTCCGCGTATCTCGCTTCGATCGGAACGGCGCCCGCGGAGTGGGTCACGTCGAGGCAGAGCAGGGCGTTCTTGCGATGCACGAGATCGGACAGTTCCGGTAGCGGAAGACGCTGGCCCGTGAAGTAACTGACATGACTCACGTTGACCACCCTGGTGTTCTCATCTATTGCTTTGTCAAGTTCATCCAAGTCTATGCGCCAGTTGTTGTTTTCAACGATCCGAAGCTCCACGCCACGTTTCTTCAACAGGGTCCATGGAAGCACGTCCGAGGGAAACTCCACGTCGACCACCACCACGTTGTCGCCGGGTTTCCAGTCGAGTGCGTAGACAAGCAGATTGATGCCCTCCGATGTAGAGGTCAGGAAACCAATATCATCGGACGGAACGCCGAATAGCCGTCCGACCTTCTCCTTGCATTCCCCGGATACCACTTCCAGACGCCTGCGTCCCTCTTCACCCAGCAGCTTGTCC
>JAPOOT010000472.1 GCA_026713285.1 Gemmatimonadota bacterium
AGACAAAGGGCGGTCACCTTGCCGCCGTGCTCCTCCCGGGCCTGTATGGCCGTTTCCAGGGTGTACTCGTCCCAGGGATTGACGATCCGGGGACCGCCCTCGGCGGAGAGTCTCATGCCGTCCATGGCGGCGGACAACTGGGCCGTATCGGGCGTCTGCTTCACCAGGGCGATGATATCCAAATAAACGTTACCTCGTCATGTCAGTACGGCTGTACGTGGTCAGTTCTGCCAGTAATCCGGATCGAAGGCGGGCATTTCGCACCGGAGCGGCCGGTCGGTCCGGTTCCCGAACACGTAATCCGCCTGCATGAGCTGGTGAATCTGGGAGGTGCCCTCGTAGATCACCGCGCTCTTGCTGTTTCTAAGGTGGCGCTCCACGTCGTATTCATCGGAATACCCATACGCGCCGTGCACCTGCACCGCGTCGCTGGCCGTGGCGAAGGCCGATTCGGTGCAGTACCACTTGGCCATGCTCGTCTCGCAAGTGTTCCGTACGCCCCGGTTCTTGAGCCAGCCGACCTTGCGCACCGCCAGTTCGCCCAGGTCGATACGCTGCTTCATCTGGGCGATGAGCTGTTTCACGAGTTGATGGTCGCCGATAGGCTGGCCGAAGGTCTTCCGCTGACGGGCGTACGACACGGACGCTTCCAGGCAGTATTTCATCAGGCCGACAGCGCCCGCCGCGACGGTATAGCGGGCATTGTCCAGGCAGGACATGGCGATTTTGAATCCTTCTCCTTCTTCTCCAAGCCGATGGGTATCCGGCACGGGGACCTCGTCCATGTTGATCCAGCCCGTGTTGCTTGCCCGCACCCCCATCTTGCCTTTTATGGTACCGGTGGTCAGTCCTTCCCAGCCGCGCTCCAACAGGAAAGCAGTGATACCGCGCGTGCCCTCTTCCTGACTGGTTTTGGCAAAAACGAGGAACCTGTCGGCCACGTCCGAAAGTGTGATCCACATTTTCTCGCCGCTGACCAGGTAGGTATCGCCCTTCTTCCGTGCACGGCTGGTCATGGCGGCCACGTCCGATCCCGCGCCGGGCTCTGTCAGCCCGAAACAGGCTATGTGCTCACCGGTGGCCAGGGGCGGCAGGAACCGTTCCTTCTGTTCCTCCGTGCCCCACTGAAAGATGGGCAGGGCGTGCAGCCCAAGGTGGACGGCAATCGTCTCCCGGACGGAAGAGTCGGCCCACTCGAGGCCCTCCGAAAGCAGTCCCAGCGAAATAAAGTCCATGCCGGCCCCGTCGTATCGAACCGGGAGGCAGATACCCATGAATCCCTGGGCGGCCATCTTGGGCAGCAGTTCGTGGGGAAAGGTACCGTTTCGATCGTGTTCCCTGATGGTCGGCAGGATTTCGTTTCGGGCGAAATCGTAGACCATCTGCTCGACCATCTTGTGTTCTTCGCTCAGTTCGAAATCCATGAGACCGTCATTTGGTTTAGTGGGTAATAACTCCGTTCCGTGCACGGGTATCGCTTGCCGCGGCAATCCAGCCGGAACGTCCGGAATCCGGTGCTCAGCTGCCAGCCACTCCTGCCGCCTGGCTGAAGTCCCGGCCCGGTCTTGCCGCCGGCCGGGTCACGGGAATACTCCGCATGACCTGGAGGAACCGGTCTACGTCGTCTTCCGTGTTGTAGAAATGGGTGGAAACGCGGGCTCTTCCCACGCCGCCGTAAGCTCCGAATATCAACACGTTCTGATCCTCCAGGGAATGGGTTACCGCATTCACATCCTCCGCGGTGAAACAGACGTTGCCGGCCCGTTCCGCCGCTTCCCTGGGCGTGATGACTTCCCAGCCCATGTCCGACAGGCCGTCCCACACGCGTCCGCTCAGCTTCAGCACGTGGTCCTCTATACGGTCGATGCCGATGCCCAGCAGGCAGTCGAGGGCGTTGTCCAGGATGTAAACCCCGATCCAGGTCTCGTTGCCTGGCGTAAACCTGCTGGCGTCCGCCCGGGGAATGTAAGCCGAGGGATCCTTCCAGTCGGGAAGATAGGCCGGAGTGTGCCAGCCCACAAAGGGAGGATTGAGTTCGGGTACCCGTTCCCGGTTCCAGTAGAATATACCCACGCCATGTACGGCCATGAGCCACTTGTAGCAACTCGACACGACGAAGTCCGCGTATTGCGCTTCGATCGGAACGGCGCCCGCGGAGTGGGTAACGTCGAGACAGAGCAAGGCGTTCTTGCGATGCACGAGATCGGACAATTCCGGCAGCGGAAGACGCTGGCCCGTGAAGTAACTGACATGACTCACGTTGACCACCCTGGTGTTCTCATCTATTGCTTTGTCAAGATCTTCCAAGTCCGTGCGCCAGTTGTTGTTTTCAACGATTCGAAGTTCCACGCCCCGGTCCTTCAACAGGGTCCATGGAAGCACGTCCGAGGGGAACTCCACGTCGGCGACCACCACGTTGTCCCCGGGTTTCCAGTCGAGTGCGTAGACGAGCAGATTGATGCCCTCCGATGTAGAGGTCAGGAAACCAATATCATCGGACGGAACGCCGAATAGCCGTCCGACCTTCTCCTTGCATTCCCCGGATACCACTTCCAGACGCCTGCGTCCCTCTTCACCCAGCAGCTTGTCC
>JAPOOT010000473.1 GCA_026713285.1 Gemmatimonadota bacterium
CCGCACGAGGTGAACGAAGTTGAAGCGTAACCCCATGGCCCTCTTATACGCCGGTATCCTGTGCGTCCTTTGCCTGGCCGTCACGGCGGCCTGCCGGCAGGACATGCACGATCAGCCGCGCGCCGAGCCCTTCGAGGAGAGCGACTTCTTCGGCGACCGCCGTTCGGTGCGTCCCGCGGTGGCCGGGACCATTCCCCGGGGCCATCTGCGGCTGGACGAGCATTTCTACACGGGCAAGATCGACGGCGCGCTGGCCACGGATTTCCCGGCTCCGGTGACGATCGAAATGCTGAAGCGGGGGCAGGAACGATACGATATCTTCTGCGCGCCGTGCCACAGCAAGACCGGGGACGGCCTCGGCATGATCGTGCAGCGGGGCATGAAACAGCCGGAGTCCTTCCACAGCCAGCGGCTTCTCGATGTGGAGGTGGGCCATTACTTCGACGTGGTAACCAACGGTTTCGGCAACATGTACAGTTACGAGGATCGCATCGACCCGGCTGACCGGTGGGCCATCGCCGCCTATGTCCGCGCTCTGCAGATGAGTCAGGGCGCCAACCTGTCCGAACTGCCGGAATCTGATCAGCAACGCATCCGGCAAATCGTGGAAGTGGAAGAATGACCGCAATCTCGAATAATCTTCTGGCGCAGATCAACGGTGTACAGACCCGTGCGTTGACGGCCGGCGTCCTGCTGCTTCTGGGTGGGCTGCTCTACGCCTTCGCCATGGGCGAGATGTCCGGTTTCTACCAGGCCTACCTGGTGGGCTACATGATCTGTGTGGGCATCACCCTGGTATGCATGGCCTTCATCATGCTGCACCACCTCATCGGCGGCCGCTGGGGATTCGTCATCCAGCGACTGCTCGAAGCCGCCATGAGCACGCTGCCCGTGCTGCTCGTCCTCTTCATCCCCATCGTGCTGGGCATGCACGACCTGTACCACTGGACGCACGCGGAAGTGGTGGCCGTCGATCCGATCCTGCAGCACAAGGAATCCTATCTCAACGTGCCCTTCTTCCTGGCGCGGACCATATTCTATTTTGCTATCTGGATCACTGCCGCCTTTCTGCTGATCAGATGGTCCAGGTCCCAGGACACGTCGGGGGACCCGAGGCTGACGGACAAGATGCGGAACGTCTGCGGACCCGGCGTCGTGGTGTTCGCCCTGACGATGACTTTCGCGTCCTTCGACTGGATCATGTCGACCGACCCACACTGGTTCTCGACACTATACGGGGTCATGATGATCGTAAACAGCGGAGGCGCCGCCCTTTCGTTCATCGTGATCATGATGACCTGGCTCAGGAAACACGAACCCCTGTCGGAACTCGCCGACGCGGACCGGTTCCACGACTGGGGCAAGCTGCTGCTGGCCTTTACGCTCCTCTGGTTCTACATGATGCTGTCCCAGTTTCTCATCATCTGGGCAGCGAACCTGCCGGAAGAAAACCCCTGGTACGTGCACCGCGTCAATGGCGGCTGGGAAGTCGTTTCCGTCGTCCTGGTGCTCTGCCGGTTTGTGATTGCCTTCTTCCTGCTCCTGTCCATACCGCGGAAGCGGGACCCGCGCAGACTGGTGCGCGTGGCCTGGTTCATCCTGGTCATGCACCTGGTCGACATCTTCTGGCACGTGGCGCCCAACTTCCGTCTGGATGGATTCGAAGCCAGCTTGATGGACGTGATCGTTCCGGTCGGGCTGTTTGGCATCTGGTTTTACTTTGTACTCAATCGGCTGAAGAGCAATCCGTTGATTCCGCAGAAGGATCCGCGATTCGAAGAGATCGTGGCATCGGTCTCGAAGGCAAAGGTACAAGGCTAAAATGAATCTCGGCAAGAACCATCACATTGTCGACGAGGCGTCGATTGAACGGGGCCACGAAGTATTCGAAACCAACGTGCCCCTGGTCATCAAGTTCGGCATCGGCCTGACTGCGCTCGCCATCATTTCCATGGTGTTGATGTGGCTGATGTTCGTGGTGATCGAAGATTACAACGCGACGACCTTCGACACGCCTTCACCTATGCTCGAAGAGAACGCCATTCCGCCCGAACCGCGGCTGCAGGTCATCCCCGAAGAAGACCTGATCGTCCTCCAGGAGGCGGAAAACAAGAAACTGAATACCTACGGGTGGGTGATCCGGACGGCGGAAATCGTCCAGATCCCGATCGACCGGGCCATGCACCTGATCGCGACCGACGACCGGTACACACTGCCCTCGGCGGCGGAAACCGGGGAAGGACAGTAAGACTGTGGTCACATATCGATTCAAATACGCTGCCTCCGCCGCATACACCGCATTTGCCGCGGTCCTGATTTCGGCCCTGCTGGCGCTGCCCTCGGGGAGCTATGGGCAGGAAGGCGAAAGCGGCCCGGCGATCATGAAGGACATCGGTTCCGGACCCGGCCTGGACGCGAGCGCCACGCCCGAGATCCTGAAGCACGTCGGCATTGAACAGAAGATCGGGGCCTCGCTGCCGCTGGACCTGAAATTTCATGATGAAACGGGTACGCTGGTCGAGCTGGGCAGCTACTTCGGGGAGAAACCCGTCATCCTCACGCTGGTCTACTACGACTGTCCCATGCTGTGTACGGAAGTCCTCAACGGGCTCAACCGGAGCCTGGCCCCGCTGAATTACAGTATAGGCGAGGAATTCAAGGTCGTGACCGTCAGCTTCGACCCGAGGGAAACCCCGCAGCTCGCATCGCAGAAGAAGGCGGTCTACACGCAGCGGTACGGACGGCCCGGCACTAAAGCAGGCTGGCACTTCCTGACAGGTGACGCACCGGCTATCGACGCGCTGACTGAGACTGTCGGCTTCAACTACGTCTACGATGAAACAGAAGGGCAGTTCGTGCATGGCAGCGCCATGATGATCGTCAGTCCCGGGGGTACGGTTTCCCATTACTTCTTCGGGATCGAGTATCCTTCGGAGGACGTCCGGCTGGCCCTCGTCGAGTCATCGGAAAACAAGCTGGGCACCGTGTTCGACCAGGTGATGCTGTACTGTTTCAACTACGATCCGGAACAGGGAAAGTACGGGGTCGCCATCATGAACTCGATGCGCGTCGCCGGGCTGGTCACGCTGCTGGCCATGGGATCCTTCATGATCGTCATGTTCAAGCGTGACAGACGCAGAAAGCGGGCGAGGCGCGAAAGCGGGAAAGACGCGTAACGGACGAAAGAGGCCCGGACAGACCGGGCCGGAACGGCGCACCTGCCGCGCCATGGCGGAAAAGATCCGACATAACCGTAAAGTGAGCGTATGAACAACCAATTCCAACTCCATCCCGAGATCGCATCTACCTTTGCCTTCGACGTCGATCTGCTGTATTTTTTCGTAGTGGCCGTAAGCATATTCTTCATGGCCCTGATCTGTGTCCTGATTTTCGTCTTCGCCATGAAGTACCGGCGCCGCACCGAGGACCAGCAGGCGGAAACCCAGACGCACGGCCACCTCGGGCTCGAAATAACGTGGTCCGCCATACCGCTCGTCCTCATGCTGATCATGTTCGCATGGGGCGTCTGGCTCTTCTTCAGGGTGTACCAGATCCCGGACGGCGCCATGGAGTATTACGTGGTCGGCAAGCAGTGGATGTGGCATGTGCAGCATCCCACGGGGCAGCGGGAAATCAACGAAATGCACGTGCCGATCAACACGCCGGTGAAGCTGACCATGGCGTCCGAGGACGTCATACACAGTTTCTTCATCCCGGCGTTCCGGGTGAAGAACGACGTGATTCCCGGGCGGTACACCTCGCTGACCTTCGAGGCGACGAAACCCGGCAAGTACCACCTGTTCTGCGCGGAGTACTGCGGTACCGAACACTCGCAAATGATCGGAAGCGTTTACGCCATGGAACCGGAAGACTACCAGAACTGGCTGGGCGGCGGCGTGGCCGACGAGACGCCCGAGGAGGCCGGGGCCCGGCTCTTCTCGCAGCTCAACTGCGATACGTGCCACAGCGACCAGGCAGCGTCCCGGGGGCCGTCCCTGAACGGGAAATTCGGCACGGAGGAAGTCCTCGCCAGCGGAGAACGCATTTTGATCGACGAAGCCTATATCCGGGAGTCCATCGTGAACCCCCGGATCCGGCTGGTAGCCGGCTATCCGTCGATCATGCCGACCTACCAGGGTCAGATCACGGAGACCAATATCTTCAATCTGATTTCCTACATTAAGACACTGCCGAGTACGGAGGGCGCCCAATGAGCACGATAGCGCAACAGGGGGCTGCCGAACACCGGATGCCCCGCGACCACTTTCTGAACGCGGCCTATTCGATCAAGTCCTGGCTGCTGACGATGGACCACAAGCGCGTCGGGCTGCTTTACCTGTTCTCGATCACCTTCTTTTTCCTGATCGGGGGCACATTCGCGAGCCTTATCCGCCTCGAACTGGCAACGCCGGAAGCGGATCTCATGGAAGCGGACCAGTACAACGTGGCCTTTTCCATGCACGGCATCGTCATGATCTTCTTCTTCCTGATCCCGTCGATACCCGCCGTGTTCGGGAATTTCATCATGCCTCTCATGATCGGGGCCAAGGACGTGGCCTTCCCGAAACTGAACCTGATGAGCTGGTATCTCTTCATCTTCGGCGGGACGTTCGGCGTGCTGACCACCCTGCTCGGAGGGGTAGACACAGGCTGGACCTTCTACACGCCCTTCAGCAGCACCTATTCCAACAGCAACGTGATCCTGGCGGGCATGGCGGCGTTCATCGCCGGTTTCTCTTCCATCCTGACCGGGCTGAACTTCATGGTGACCATCCACAAGATGCGCGCGCCCGGCATTACCTGGTTCAAGATGCCCCTCTTCGTCTGGGGCATGTACGCCACCAGCCTGATCATGGTCCTGGGCACCCCGGTCATCGCCATCACGCTGGCCCTGATGATGGTCGAACGCGGGCTGCACATCGGCATATTCGATCCCGCCCTCGGGGGCGATCCGGTCCTGTTCCAGCACCTGTTCTGGTTCTATTCACATCCCGCCGTGTACATCATGATCCTGCCGGGCATGGGCGTCATCTCCGAGGTCATCGCGGCCTTCAGCCGAAAGCGGATCTTCGGGTACGAATTCATCGCCATGTCCAGCGTGTCGATCGCGGTCCTCGGTTTCTTCGTCTGGGGGCACCACCTCTTCGTGAGCGGCCAGTCGATCTACGCCGGCATGGTCTTTTCCTTCATCACCATGCTCGTGGCGGTGCCGTCGGCGATCAAGGTGTTCAACTGGATGGCGACCATATACAGGGGATCGGTGTCCTACGACGCCCCCATGCTCTACGCCCTGGGTTTCATCGGACTCTTCTCCGTGGGCGGGCTGACGGGCGTGTTCCTGGCCATCATGGGGCTGGACATCCACATGCACGACACCTATTTCGTGGTGGCTCATTTCCACTATGTCATGGTGGGCGGTGCGGTGACGGCCTTCATGGCGGCGCTCCACTTCTGGTGGCCCAAGATCTCCGGGCGGATGTACCCGGAGGCATGGTCGCGCCTGGCCGCCTTCCTGATCTTCGCCGGGTTCAACCTGACTTTCTTCCCGCAGTTCATCGTCGGCTACCTCGGGATGCCGCGGCGCTATCACGTCTACCCGGAAGAGTGGCAGCTTTTGAATATCATGTCCTCCGCCGGGGCCACCATCCTGGCGGTGGCCTTCATCGTCCCGGCCATCTACCTGGTCTGGTCGCTGAAGAACGGCAAGATCGCCGGCCCCAATCCCTGGCGGGCAACGGGCCTGGAATGGATTCTCTCGTCGCCGCCACCCGAACATAACTTCCCGACCACGCCGATCGTGGAGGAGGAGCCGTACGATTACGGCGAGGTGATCGACAACCCGGTACACGAGGAAGAAAAAGAACGCGAGCACGCATAGCCTGCGGGCATACGCATAGCCTGCGGGCGTGCCAGATGCGCGCAGTCATCCTGTGAAGGAGCAAGATCGTGTCAGTCAGTACGGAAGCGGCCGCACACGGCCACGATGTACACGAAGGCCATCCTGAATACATGCGTCACCAGTTCGACGACATGGATCAGCAGAACGATGCCGCGAGCCTTGGGATGTGGCTGTTCCTGTTGACGGAGGTCATGTTCTTCGGCGGGTTCTTCCTGGGGTATTCGATCTATCGCAGCGAGTACTACGATTCTTTCGTCATCGGCAGCCAGAACCTGGACGTCTTTCTCGGCGGCCTGAACACCGTCGCCCTGATCACCAGCAGCGTCACCATGGCCTTTGCCGTCCGCGCGGCCCAGCTCGGCAAGAAGAACCACATCATCGCCTTCCTGGTGATGACCCTCGTACTCGGTCTC
>JAPOOT010000113.1 GCA_026713285.1 Gemmatimonadota bacterium
CGCCGTCGGCTGAAACGCTGCGCCGCCTGCACTATGCGCATATGCTGGCCGTGCCCTTCGAGAACCTTGACATCCATTGGGGCCGCCCGATTGTATTGGAGGAAGGGCGTCTCTTCGAGAAGCTCGTGACGCGGCGACGCGGCGGATTCTGTTACGAGCATAATGGCCTGTTTGCGGCGGTACTGCGCGAACTCGGCTTTACGGTCGACCTGCTTGAGGCGCGCGTGGGCGCGAAAGCCTGGGAGGGCGGCCTCCCCTGGGACCACCTGACGCTGCTGGTCGCACTGAAGGAACGCTGGCTGGTGGACGTGGGCTTTGGCGACGGTTTCCGCGAGCCGCTGTTGCTGGACGATGCGGGGCCACAGACACGGGCGGAGGGCATCTGGCGTGTGCAACACGACGGCTGCGAGGGTAGGCATTCGAGCCGCACGGCGGCCGGTGACTGGAAACCCGAGTATCGCTTTCGGCTGCGGCCACGTCGGCTGGCGGACTTTACGCCCGGTTGCGATTATCATCAGAACTCGCCGGAGTCCCATTTTACGCAGCAGCGCATGTGTTCGCTTGCCACGGAGACTGGGCGCATTACGTTGAGCGACCGGTGCCTGATCGTGACGGAGGGGTTTCCGTCACGGGCTACCGCCAACGACAAAGAGGGGGACGCAAGGCGCAAGGAACGGGACCTGGCGGATGAGGCGGAGTTTCAGCAGGTGTTGCGGGAGCGCTTCGGGATCGTACCCTGAACCAGGACCTGGCGAGACGCGAGGCGCCGACCGTTGATCGGCCGGACGCGTTCATGTTCTAAGTTTTCATGGCCATCTCTCGGGCAACTGCACTTCTTGCCGAGGCGCCGGGGTTCGACTGCACTACTTGCCGGGGCGACGAGGTTCGACAATCACGCGTACCTAACCAAATGCGAAGGAATATGAGCGAATTAATCATTGTTGGCGACCGCGTTTTGGTAGAGCAGCACGACGGCGAGCAACTCACCCATTCGGGACTTTACCTGCCCGCCACGGTTACGGAAAAGGAAAAGGTGGGAACCGGAAGGGTTGTCCGCGTGGGACCTGGCCACCTGATGCCGAATCCGGACTACAACGAGGGCGATCCGGTTACGAAACCGGCCGAATCAGTGCGCTACCTGCCCCTGCAGGCCCAGGGGGGTGACTTCGCTTTCTACCTTCGCAAGGAATCCATCGAGATAAACTACCAGGAGAAAACCTATATCATCGTCCCTCATAACGCCATACTTGCCCTGGTGAGATCCGACGGAAACGTGCTGCAGGACCTCGAGGACCTGCTCGGTGAATCGTAGCCGGACTGCGTGAACGGGGAGCGGCCTTTGCGGGAGCCCGCGGCACGGCGGGATCCCTCAGTCCGGCGCAAACCCACGGCAGGGCGGCGCAAGCCCGCGGCCCATCGAATAACGGTTGATAATCCCGAGAAAAGGAGCGTGAAACAATGAACAGGACGGCGGCCTACACGGTCCGGCGTGGCATACCCGTCTCGCAACTCGGCGTCGACGCGAGAGGGGCGTTTATCACGCGAACCTACACCCATCTTCTCGGGGCGATCCTGGCATTCGCCCTGATTGAGATCTACCTGTTTCAGACCGGCATGGCGGAGTCGATCGCCCGCGTGCTGCTCAGTGGGTCCTGGCTCATCGTACTGGGCGGTTTCATGATCCTGAGCTGGATTGCGACCCATCTCGCGCACAATGCGCAGACCAAGGGCGGCCAATACGGCGCGTTGGGACTGTTCGTCGTGGGCGAAGCCATTATCTTCACCCCGCTGCTATACCTTGCGGATTCCATGGCGCCCGGCGTGATCAACAGCGCCGCCACGGTTACGCTCATCGGGTTTCTCGGGCTGACGATCGTGGCCTTTCATACCCGCAAGGACTTTTCCTTCCTTGGCGGGTTGCTTCGGTGGGGATTCATCTGCGCCCTCGTGCTGATCGTAGCCAGCGTGCTTTTCGGATTTCACCTGGGAACGATCTTCACCGTGGCCATGATCGTACTGGCGGGAGGCGCGATCCTCTACGACACGTCGAACGTCCTGCATCACTATCCCGAAGACCGGCACGTGGGCGCGGCGCTTCAACTCTTCGCCTCCGTGGCGCTGTTGTTCTGGTACGTCCTGCAGTTCTTCCTGTCGTCGAGAGACTGAAACACCTCGACGGGACACGCCAATTCACCAATCGGGGAGGTACCTGAATGTTCAACCGCAAGATTCTAAACACGACAGTGTCCATAGGCCTTATGGCCATGACGTCGTTGCTGTTCACACTGGCCTGCGAGGGACCGGCGGGACCGACAGGAACGGCGGGACCGGCGGGACCGCAAGGGATCGCCGGATCACAGGGTCCGTCGGGGACGGACGGCCAGCCGGGTGTACAGGGACCTGAAGGACCGCAGGGACCGCCCGGAGAGGTAAGGGTCATCGATCTTGACCTGGTCGGTTCGTGGCGATACGAAAGCACGGATATCGTGCAGACCCTTGCGGAGAATCTCAGGAATAACCTGATCAACGAAGGCGGCCTCGACTCGGCAACCGTCGATTTGTTACTCGCCGAGTTCTTCAGGGAGATGACAGAAGATCTCCAGAACTCGTCCATTGCGACGGTGAACCTTGCCGCGGACGCCACCTTCCTAAACGGCGAAGGCGCCTCGGGGACCTGGTCGGCCAACGGTTCGACGCTGCTTCTGAAACAGGGCGAGGACGTTTATTTCCTGGGAAGCTATCGCGTGGATGGCGACAATCTGACGCTGACGCTTACCAAAGACCAATTGCTGCAAATGATCATCAGCGCGTCGGAGGAGCCGCTGGCCGAAGACGAAATCATGTTTCTCGATGTCCTGTTCGGCGAGAACGGTACGGCCAACTACTTCTTCAAGCGGGTTTGAGGGGCACAGATGCACCCCAAGTTGAAGACCATCGGCAGGGAAGCCGTTTCTTTCGGACTCATCGCGCTGGTTTTGCTGGCCGCCCGGTCGACCCTTGCCGATCATTACACCGTACCGTCCGGTTCCATGGAATACACGCTCCTGCCGGGCGACCGGATCTTCGTGGCCAAGTACACCTATGGTTTCCGCGTTCCCTTTACGGATTGGAAACTCACCGAGGGACGCGACGTGGAACGGGGTGAGGTGGTGGTGTTCGATTCGCCCGTGGAAGACATCCGCCTGGTGAAACGGATCGTCGCCGTGGGAGGCGACACGGTGTCGATCCGCAGCGGCCAGGTTTCCATCAACGGCGCGCCGATGGGGTCCGTTACGGATATGCGGGAGGAGTTCTACGGCGAACGCCGGGTCCGCCTGAACCTGAGCTACAGCGGGGGGGAGGACTACGGTCCGGAGATCATTCCCCCTGGATTTCTCCTGGCCATAGGAGACGCCAGGGGGAACAGCAAGGACGGTCGAGCCTTCGGATTCATCGCGGAGGACTCGGTCTACGGCAGGGCCGTGGCCGTCTACTACCGCAGTGGCGAAGGCCTCTGCTGGCTGAAGCTTTAACTAACACACCCACTCCGAGGAAACGCGGGGCCTACCGCGTTTCCGTCTTCGTATCCTGCGCTTCCTTTTCCTTCTCCTCCGCCCTGTTCTGACGCTGCATCGGGTTCTCCGGCGCCTGGCGGCGCTGCTTGAACAGCTGGAAGCGCGTGGGCTTCGACTGCGGCGGCCACACGTTGTTGCTCAGGTCCGTGTCCGCGGTCTCCAGGAAGGGATCGAGGGTGATCCTTTCCACCGGCTGATCCATGGCGAACACCTTGGTTACACGGTCGTCGCGGAGCCGCCAGATCTCCACCGGGATCCGCTGTACTTCCTTTGTGCCGTCCTCGAACTCGAATTCCAGGATCAGCGGCATGACCAACCCGCCGACGTTTTCGAAGGTCAGTTCGTAGAAGTGCTTGCCGCTTTCCAGCAGGGCCAGATCCTCGGCGTCCAGGTTCTTCACGTAGTTTTCATACTCCTCCTGGTCGAGGATGGATACTTCGAACGGGTCGTACCTGTTGTAGAAATCGACCAGCGTCGAATCCTGCCGCACCATGGGGTCCGGTATGTCTGTCTGGTTACGCGTGTAACTGATCCCCCTGTTTTCTTCCCCTCTGTTCGTCCGGGCGATCTCCTTCTCCACTTCCGGATCCCGCGTGTTGATCTGGAACCATTTCACCTCGCCCAACCCGAGGTCCACGTGGTCCGTACTGTAGAACCAGCCCCGCCAAAACCAGTCCAGGTCCACCGCGGACGCGTCTTCCATGCTGCGGAAGAAATCCTCGGGGGAAGGATGCTTGAACATCCAGCGTTGGGAATAGCTGCGGAAGGCATGGTCGAATAGTTCTCGCCCCATGACCGTTTCCCGGAGGATGTTCAGCGCGGTGGCGGGTTTACCGTAGGCGTTGGGGCCGAGTTGAAATACGGATTCCGAATTCGTCATGATGGGCGAGATCCGCTCCACGTCACCCTTCATGTAATCCACGATCCGGTGGGCCGCGCCACGGCGGGACGGATACTCGGTATCCCATTCCTGTTCGGCCAGGTACTGGAGAAAGGTGTTCAGTCCCTCGTCCATCCACGTCCACTGACGCTCGTCGGAGTTGACGATCATGGGGAAATAGTTGTGCCCGACTTCGTGGATGATGACGCTGATCATCCCGTACTTCGTCCGCTCGCTGTAGGTGCCGTCTCTTTCCGGCCGGCCGCCGTTGAAGCAGATCATCGGGTATTCCATGCCGATGCGGTTCGTGTGCACCGAAATGGCCGTAGGATAGGGATAGTAGAAGGTGTATTTCGAATAGACGTCTATCGTATGGGCCACCACCTTGGTGGAATAACGCTCCCAGAGGGGGTTGCCTTCCTTGGGATAGAAGGACATGGCCATCACCTTCTGCGGACCGGACTGGACCTCCATGGCGTCCCAGATGAACTTGCGCGAACTGGCGAAGGCGAAATCCCGGACGTTGTCTCCGTGGAAGACCCAGGTCTTCTTTTCGGTTGAACGGCTCTTTTCCGCCTCGACCGCTTCCGCCTCGGTGACGATCATGACGGGTTCGTCCGCCGTCCTGGACCGCGCGAACCGCGCCTGTTGCTCGGCGCTAAGCACTTCCTTAGGGTTCTGGAGCACGCCGGTCGCGGCGACGATGTGATCGGCGGGCGCGGTGATGCTGACCTTGTAGTCGCCGAAGGGCAGCGTGAACTCGCCCCGGCCCAGGAATTGCTTGTGCTGCCAGCCTTCTACCTCGTTGTACACCGCCATGCGGGGAAAGTACTGGGCGATGGCGTACAGGTAATTGTCGTCTTCCTCGAAGTATTCGTAGCCCGAGCGGCCGCCGATCTTCATCCGGTCGTTGATGTTGTACCACCACTTGACCTTGAAGGTGTAGGACTTGCCGGGCCGAAGCGGCTCGGGGATGTCCACCCGCATCATCGTCTTGTTTATGGTGTGGGGCAGCGGATTGTCCCGCCGGTCCCGCACCCACTCGATCTTGAAGCCGCCGTCGAAGTCGTTCAGCAGGCGCTGCAACTGGGCAAAACTCATCCGCCCCGAAACCCGGCTGCCCGCGATCTTCCGCGTGTCCGAATCCCGGGCGCGCACGTTCTGGTCGAGCTGCACCCAGAGGTAGGCCAGTTCGTCGGGCGAGTTGTTATGATAGGTGATGGTCTCTGTGCCATGGAGCCGCTGGTTCTCGTCGTCCAGCTCGATCCGCATCTCGTAGTCCGCCTCGTTCTGCCAGTACTGGTGGCCGGGCGCCCCCGAAGCGGTCCTGTATACGTTGGGTGTCGGGGCTTCCTGCTTGATCTGGCGGAACTTGCTCCGATTGATCGATTCGGGGCCCTTCTGGGCGGTAGCGGTGGTGGTAGCGCATGCGACGGTCAACGTGCATAGAAAGTACAATAGGCGCTTTGCCATGGATCGGCCTCCTGGTTTCCTTGCGTCATGCGGCGGCGGTCAATGCTGTACGAATTGAATTCTGGAATATATGGTGCGGGCGGCCCCGTGTAAAGGATCATACGAGGCGATGTGTGTCGGCGCCGGGAGGTACAAGGCCAACCCGGCAAGGCTCGCAGTAAGTCCTTCGCCGATCAGGCGCTCCCCCAGGTTGGCGGCTAGCTTGGTATCGAAATCGTTACCCGTGTATTTCCACGTGCCGATCAGCTTACTGGCAGGGTCCGGGTCCGGTGTGGGAGTCGGGGTCGTAGGCATATCGTCATCGCCAAAGGCGAACGCGACCAGGACGGTCAGCATAAGTAGAATCCGCAAATCATACCTCTTGCCGGGCTGGCTCAGCCATACGTGTCCGGTAAATCCGATTACAGATCCGTTTCTTTATTTTAACACGCTACAATACCGGATGTTTTGAATTCCCTGTCTTCACAAACGAACGAACCACGATTCGTAGATTTTCAGGCTTCTCATCGGGTATTGACAGGGACAATCCGCGGATGTACCCTGAAACGACCGCCGGTCCGGTACGGTCCGGCCCTTTCGCGGAAGTGCCGCAGGAACCGTTCACGGAAGAAACCATGAAATCGCAGGGCTTCTGGCTTACCTTCGCAGGCTTCCTCCTGGTGTGCGTTGCATCGAACGCGGTTGCGGTGCGAATATCGGCCCACCCGTTCTACATCAGCGTCTGCCAGGCCGATCACAACCCCGATTCCAGCGCGCTGGAGCTGTCTTTTCGCATCTTCACCGACGACCTGGAACAGGCCCTCGAGGCGATGGGAACGGACCGGTTGCGCCTGGGGACGGAGCGCGAAGCCGAGAAAGCCGATCTCTACATCGGCCGTTATCTCGCGCGCCACGTCGAAATCGAAATTAACGGCCAACGCGTCAGCGCCGTCTTTCTTGGAAAGGAAGTGGATACGGACGCAATCTGGTGTTACCTGGAGGTCGAGCAAATCCCGGTCTTGAACACCATGACCATGACGAACACCCTGCTCCTCGAGACTTTCGAAGACCAGGTCAATCTCGTGCACGTCAACGCGAACGGTCAGAAGATGAGCCTGGTGTTCAACGGACAGCACGTCAAGCAGACGCTGGATTTCTGACCCGTTATCCAGCCCCCAGTCACAATCATTGATAATTCCCGGATCATGCCCCGAGACACACGAAATGCAGCCCGCATAGTAGACCTGAAGGCGTTTGCGGACTTGAGATCCGGCCTGGGCGGCATCGTCGCCACCTCCGGCGGGTATGATCCGCTCCATCCCGGTCACGTCTCCTGCCTGCTGGAATCATCCGCCTATGGCGATACCCTGGTCGTGATCGTCAACGGTGACGGTTTTCTTCGCCTCAAAAAGGGCAAGCCCTTCATGGATCTCACGGCCCGCTGCCAGGTCGTCTCCGGTATTCGAGCCGTTGATTTTGTCATTCCCTTTGAGGTAGAAGACGACGACACGGTATGCGAGGCCCTGAGGATGATCCGGCCCCACGTGTTCACCAAGGGCGGAGACCGGACCGACATGTCCAATATCCCCGAGTGGGGGGTCTGTACGGAACTCGGAATCGAAGTGATATCTGGGGTGGGGATGGACAAGGCCTGGAGCAGTTCAGACTACCTGGAATCCTGGGGACGTTTCTGGGCCGATCGCTCGGACCGAAGCTAGTACCGCATCGATTTATTTGTTTCTTGTCCCGCGTCCCTTGCCGTCATAATTTACCGAATACAGGAAACCACGGGTTCACGCAACTATCTCGCAGGCTGTATACGGTTCGTAACGGGAAATCACCCGGTTTCTCACGGTTGACCCGGAGGAGAAATGACCAGTAGATACCGCGCCGCCGTAATCGGTCTCGGTCGCATGGGGAGCACCTTCGACGACGAGATAGACCAGGGCGGGTCCATTTTCCTGCCTTACTGCCACGCGCCTTCCTACTACGCCGCGCCAAACGCGGACCTGGTCGCCGGGGCGGATCCCCACGACGAACAGCGTTCCATCTTCGGGGCGCGCTGGGGCATCGAAGACGGCCACCTGTACGCCGACTACCGTGATTTGCTCGAAAAAGAAAAACCCGATCTGCTCAGCGTCTGCACTACCGCCCGGATCCGGTCACAGATCGTGCTGGATGCGGCCAGAGTCGGCGTGAAAGCAATCTGGGCCGAAAAGCCCATCGCCCTGACCCTGGCCGAGGCCGACGCCATGGTGGAAACCTGCGCGGACCACGGCGTCGCCCTGGCCTTGAACTGCGCCCGGCGCTGGCATCCATTCTTCTCCCGGGCGCGGACCATGATCGAAGACGGCGAACTCGGCGAGATCGTCCAGGTGACGGGCTACGGCCAGTGCGGACTTTCCCACAACGGCAGCCACCTGATCGACATCGTACGGTACATGGCGGGCGGCGGGGTGGAATGGGTATACGGCGAGATGGAATCCGACGAGGCCGCGGCGGGCGAGAAGGATCTGATGGGCAACGGATACCTGGCCTTCGACAACGGAGTCAGGGCCTATATACGGGGCATGCCCTGCGGGATCGCGAACTGGGAAATCGATGTGCTGGGCACGGAGGGCCGCTTCCGCTCGATCGCCAACGGCCAGGACGCCGAACTGATCAAGCTGCACCCGGGAGGGCCGCGCGGGCGGGGCGTGCCGGCCCGTATGCCCTTTCCCTGGCCCGCCCATTACCCCGGGATGGGACTGACGATCGTGGCGGACCTGGTTTCGGCTATCGAAAACGGCCATCAGCCCAAGTGTTCCGGGGTTGACGGACGCGAGGCCCTGGAAGTGGCCGTCGCCTTGCGCGAATCGCACCGCGGCGGTGGGCGGAAGATCCACCTGCCCCTGGAGGACCGCGGCCTGGGTATACTGTCTTCCGAGATCAATGGGGACGACATCCCGGCCAGGGTCCGGCGCCTCCAAAGTTGAAGTCCGCACGAATGACGTCCGCACGGATGAAGTCCACTAAGTTGCGGTCCCCAGGATTGAATAGGAAGATGGCATGAAGCTTGGGTTCGTAACCTACCAGATCGGCAAAGACTGGGATGTGCCGACCATCATCGACATGTGCGGCCGAACGGGTTTCACCGGAGTCGAACTCCGCACGACCCACACCCACGGTGTGGAAGCATCGCTCAGTCCAGGTGAACGCGGCGAGGTCAGGCGGCGGTTCGAGGAAGGCGGCGTGGATCTCGTGGGACTCGGAACGGCCTTCGAGTACCACTCGGTCGATCCCGACGAGGTCCAGGCGAATATTGACGGAACCCTGGAGTATGCCAGACTGGCGGCCGACCTGGGCTGTCCGGGTATCAAGGTGCGGCCCAACGGATTGCAGGTCGAAGCGGGCATTCCGGAAGAGGCGACCCTCGAACAGATCGGAAAGGCCATCGGCCAGTGCGCGGAAGCGGCCGGCGGTCTCGGCGTGCAGATCCGGGTCGAGGTGCACGGCCGGGACACCCAGGAGCCGCGCCGGATGCGCGCCATCATGGATCACGCGGACCATCCCAATGCGTATATCTGCTGGAATTCCAATTTCGGCGAGGTGGTGGAAGGATCGATCGAGCACAACTACCGGTTGTTATACCACAAGATCAGCCTGGTCCATATCACCGAAATCTACCGCGACGAGTATCCCTGGCGGGAACTCTTCCGCCTGCTCAAAGCGGATGGCTACGCGGGTTACACGCTCGCGGAAATTGCGCACAGCCCCGAACCCGAACGGCTGATGGGCTATTACAAGGCACTCTGGGACGCCTACCAGATCTGAGCGC
>JAPOOT010000477.1 GCA_026713285.1 Gemmatimonadota bacterium
CGTCCATGCCGCGGCCGCGGCGCCGAACTGCACCATGGCGTCCGATTTCGTCGGCGGGTGGACCCGGGAGGACGACCTGATCCTCGAACCCATCACCTTTGTCGACGGCCACGTGCCCACGCCGATGAAGCCGGGACTGGGTTGCGACCTGGATTACGACGCGCTGCAGCGGTATACGCAGGCTTACGAGGAACTGGATTGAAACCATTCCGATATCGACGGAAGGAGCGTCCATGCGGTTGATCGCCGCAGGCTGCGAATACTCGGGGGTCACGACGCTGATCGACGGCCTCTACACCTGGGGGAACGAGCGGGGCGTTCATCACCACCTGGACGACCACTTCACCATCCCGGACGCCTACCACCTCGACGAGGAGGAGCAGCAGGGCTTCATCGACATGCTGCCGGCCATAAAGGAAAGGTTTCAGCGGTTCCAGATCGTGTACCACGTCCGGCTGATGCACAAGTTCGATCACATCCTCCTGGGCGGGTTCCATATCGAGGAGATGGTGTACGGTCCCCGGTACTATTACCCGGGGATCAATATCGCGGTGCGCGAGTACGAACCGGACATGCCAGGCGACGCGATCCTGGTCCATCTGCACGCACGTCCCGAGGTGATCCGGCGGCGCATGGAGCGGGATCCCCATCCACGCCAGCTCGTTCCGGCGGAAGACGTCGAACTCATCCTGGAACGGTTCGAACAGGAAGTCGCGCAGTCCTGGATCAAACGAAAGTTCGACATCGATACTTCCGAGCTCACGCCCGGCCAGCTGGTTGAAACGTTCCTGGAGCGATCCGTACCCTTTCTCAATGCCCGGGACGCGCTGACCAGGATGCAATGATCGATTGCTGGCAGTCAGGCAGTCATGGAGTCCAAATGAAAATCACACACGTAGGGGCCGTGCTGCTCCAGCCCATGCCCTGGGTACTGGTAAAAGTCAAAACCGACGAGGGGCTGGTCGGCATCGGCGAAGCCTATCACGGCGCCGGGGTCCACCAGATCGTCACCGACCCGAGGCTGCGGGACCGGGCGCTCATCGGCCAGGACCCGCGGAACGTGGACAAGCTCTTCCACGACATGATGTCGTCCATGTCGGCGTCCGGTTTCTACCAGGGCGCGGTCATGAGCGCCATCAGCGGGATCGAAATGGCCCTGTGGGACATCACGGGACAGGCCTGCGGCGTGCCCATCTGGCAATTGCTCGGCGGCAAGTTCAGGGACCGCATCCGCGTTTACAACGACTGCCACGCCGGGGACGACGAGACGCCGGAAGCCTATGCGGAGAAGGCCCGGGCCGTTGAAGCCCGCGGCTTCGACGCCATCAAGTTCGACATCGATCCGCGGCCGGACCGGCGGGACCGGTACAACCGGACCATCAGCAACGACGACGTGGCCTTCTTCATTGAGGTCATCGCCGCACTTCGGGATTCGCTGAACCCCAATACCGACCTGCTCATCGACGCCCACTGGAATTACGCCCCGGTGGACATACTCAAGGTGGCCTACGCCATCGAGGATCTCAACCTGATGTGGCTGGAGGATCCCGTGCCGCCGGAGAACATAGAGGCCATGGCGAAAGTGACCCAGGCTACCCGCGTCCCCATCTGCACCGGGGAGAACTTCTACACGCGCCACGGATTCCGGGACCTCATCGAGGCGCAGGCGGCGGACATCATCTCGCCCGATCACGCCAAGGCGGGTGGGCTGCTCGAGGGCCGGAAAATCGCCGACCTGGCGGACATGTACTACATCCCCCTGTCGCCCCACAACATCTGTGGACCCATCGGCACGGTGGCCGTGTGTCACCTGTGCGCGGCGGTCCCCAACTTCCAGGTGCTCGAGTTCCATCACCTGGACAACGAAGTCTGGAATACGCTGACAGTGGAAAGAGACCTGATACGGAACGGGCACATCGACCTGCCCACGAAGCCGGGCCTGGGCGTGACGCTGGACGAGGAGACGGCCCGTCGCGCGGCCCGGGAAGACCTCGGCTTCTTTTGATAGGGCGAGCGGACGGCGTGTAGCGTGCCGGGGGTCCATGCGGGAAAAGGGAACGAAGGATCAGAAACTGCTTCTCGGCGCCATCGACCGATGGTAGCGAGCGCATCATGAGTGAAACCGCAATGCGAAGACCATAATGGACGAATCATGAGCGAATCGGTATTTGGCGGGACTTCCTCTAGCGAAATACCTCTGTTGGATATTCATCGGGCCGAATTGCCCGTGCGCATCGGCATCTCTTCCTGCCTGCTCGGTGAACGGGTCCGCTACGACGGCGGGCACAAGCGGGACGACTACCTGGCGGACGTGGTCGGCCGGTACGTGGAGTGGGTCCCCGTATGTCCGGAGGTGGAGGCGGGCATGGGCACGCCGCGGGAGACGGTGCAGCTGACGCGGGTCGACGGCGCCATCCGGATGCTGACCAAGGCAGGCGTCGACCACACGGACGTGTTGGACTGGTTCGCCCGGCAGCGGGTTCAGACCCTGGAGCAGGCCAGGCTCAGCGGGTACATCCTGAAGAGCCGATCCCCCTCCTGCGGCAAGGTGCGCGTACCCGTCGTCCAGCCCGATGGCGGCACACTTAAAAAAGGGCGGGGCATATTCGCCCGCCGGTTGATGGAAGTCCTCCCCCATCTGCCGGTGGAAGAAGAGCAGCGATTGCACAACCTCAGGATCCGGGAGAACTTCATCAGCCGGGTGTTCGCCTGTTACCGCTGGCTGCAGCTGGTCGCCACGGGCCTGACCAGGGAATCGCTGATGGGATATCACCGGGCCTACAAGTACCTGCTCATGGCCCACAGCCAGGAGGGCACCCGCCGCCTCGGCCGGCTGCTGGCGAAACCGGAACGATTTGCGAACACCCAGGCCCTGGCGAATGCCTACCTGGACGAATTCAACTCGGTCATGAAACGAACCCCGTCGCGGCGAAACCATACCAACGTGTTGCAGCACATGGCGGGCTACGTTTCCGACCGGCTCGACAGCCGTACCCGGCGGGAACTGACCCGAATGATTCAGAATTATCGGGAGGAATTGCTCCCCCTGATCGTCCCGGTCGTCATGCTGCGCCACTACGTCCGCGAATTCGACATCGCCTACTTGAAAGACCAGACCTACCTCCATCCCTTTCCCGGCGAACTGATGCTGCTCAACCAGTTGTAGCGTCCGGTTTTAGCGTCCGGCATTCGCGTCGGCGGCTGGCCGGGACATACTCCTTGACCGGTCTTCCCCGGGCCGTTTTCTTTAGTTGATTGTTTCGGACTCATGCGCATGAAGTTCCCCGGACCCAATTCCTTCGTTCGAATTCAACAAGGTCCCGCCAAACATGCCGATGGAAACCACCCCCATCCAGCTTACGGACACGCAGATCGGACAGTTCCACGCGGATGGCTATCTCGTCGTCCCGGACCTGCTGACTGCAGACGAGGTGGAAGCGTTCCTGCGTCACCAGGCCAATCCGGAAGCAGATTCCCTGAGGCAGGGGCTCCGTACCCATCTTTCCGATCCTTACTGGCGGGAGATCGCCACCCATCCGAACGTCGCGGGAGTCGCCGCGCAGATCCTGGGCGGACGGCCGCGCATCGTGCAGTCCATGTACATGGCCAAGCAGCCGGCCGGGCCGGGCGAGGAACTGGGCGACGCCGGCATATCGCTTCACCAGGACTCCCACTACCTACCCAACGAACCCGATACCCTCATGGCCTGCTGGATCGCCATGAGCGATACGGACCCGGAGAACGGCGGACTGTGCGTGGCGCCCGGGAGCCACAAGGACGCCCTGCGCGAAACGAACCTGAACACCAACCCGGAGCACGTAAGCTGGGAGAGTGAATACGGCATGCGCTCGCCGGACGGCCGCGAATGGACCGAGAAACTCTACTCCTTCGACGTGGTGGGCATAGAAGAAAAGGACCTCGTCCGGTTGACGGTTCCCTGCGGCAGCGGCGTGTTCTTCACCAGCAGGACCGTGCACGGGTCCTACGCAAACCGTTCCCGTACCCGGTCCCGCCTGGCTTTCGCGGTGCATTACGTGAAGGACGGCACCTGGGTGTTCCGGACCGACGTGCAGGATACGGCGGCGGTGGATGAATTGATCGAAAATCAGCCACAAGGGGATTGAGGTGGTATTCACATGGAGCGACTGAACGTTATCCTGCTGCCCGTGCGCCGTATCTACTCCCCGTGGTGCGACAACATCAAGGCGGCACTCGGCGATCGGCACGAACTGAAGGAACTCGACGACGACCTGCCCCTGGCGCCGCAATTCGCCGGCGTGGACGTGGTGATCGACCAGGGCGGCAGCCGGGGCACGCGGGAAATGATGGACGCCGCGACCGACTGCAGGCTGTGGCAGATCGTGGGAACGGGCTTCGACAATTTCGACCTGTCCTATATCAAGACGAAGGGCATACCGACGGCCAACACGCCCGGACTCTTCAGCGACGTCGCCCTGGCCGAAACGGCCATGATGTTCGTGATCATGCTGTCCAGGCGGTACCGGGAAGCGGTGGAGTACTTCCGCGAGGGGCGGCTCTACGGACCGCTCGGCTACGAACTCGAAAACCAGACGCTGGGCATCGTCGGATTCGGCGCGAGCGGCCAGGCGCTGGCGCGGAGGGCAAAGCCTTTCGGCATGCGGATCATGGGTATTGACGTCCGCGAGATCGAGTCCGATGTGCTCGACGGCATTCAACCCGACTTCATGGGTACGCCGGCCGACCTCGACAGGGTCGTGGCCGAAAGCGACTTCCTCTCCCTGCACCTGCACCTGAACGACGAAACCCGCCATATCATCGATGCGCGGCAACTGGGCCGCATGAAACCGACGGCGAGCATCGTCAACGTGGCGCGGGGCGCCCTGGTGGACGAGGCGGCCCTTTATGATGCCCTTGTCGCCGGGAAGATCGGTGGCGCCGGCCTCGACGTGTTCGCGCAGGAACCTCCGGATCCGACGCTGCACGTCTACCAGTTGCCGAACGTGGTGGCTACGCCCCACATCGCCGGCGTGACGGACGGAACATCACGCCGGCGGGCCGCCGCGGCCGCCGAGAATACGGACCGGATCGCGCGGGGGCAGGAGCCCCTGTACCGGATCGACCTGTGACCGACCGCGCGGCCGTTGCCGCTCCCTCGACTTCCATGCAGGCAATGACCACCGCCGATGCGATCGTCCGCACCCTGATATCCCATGGGATCGATACGGTCTTCGGCCTGCCGGGCGTGCAGAACGACGCGCTATATAACGCCTTCTTCGACCACCGCGACCATATCCGGGTGATCCACCCCCGCCACGAACAGGGCGCGGCCTACATGGCCCTGGGGTACGCCCTCTCGACAGACCGTGCCGGCGTCTACAACGTGGTGCCCGGACCGGGGTTTCTCAACAGCACAGGCGCCCTGTGCACGTCCTACGCCACCAACGCGAAGGTCCTGTGCCTGACCGGCGAGATCCCTTTCAGGTTCATCGGCCGCGGAGTCGGCCAGTTGCATGAGATCAACGACCAGCTTGGCGTGCTGCGGTCCCTGACCAAGTGGTCCGCCCGGATCGACAGCGCCGCTGGAGCGCCGTCCAGGACGGCAGAGGCCATCCGGCAACTGAATTCGGGCAGGCCGCGCCCCGTGGGACTGGAATGCCCCTGGGACGTGCTGGCGACCGAGGGACGGGTGGACCGCATTCCCGGTCCGCTGCCCATATCGCCCGACCCGGTTGACACGGAAGCGCTGGAGCAGGCCGCGCGCATCCTCGGCCGCGCAGAGAACCCCATGATCTTCGTCGGCCGCGGCGCCATGAACGTTTCCGAAGGGGTCCGCCAGCTCGCCGAACTGCTCCAGGCGCCGGTCATCAGCTACCGTACCGGGCGGGGCGTGCTGGACAGCCGCCACTACCTGAGCATCACCAATCCATCGGGACACCGGCTGTGGCCTAAGGTGGACGTCGCCCTCGCCCTGGGATCCAGAATGGAGATCCCGCAACTCAATTGGGGCGTGGACGAGGACCTGACCATCGTCCGCATCGACGCCGATCGTGCCGCCCACGACCGGATCGCCATGCCGGACCTGCCCATCACGGCGCGGACCGAAGACGCCCTGCCTCAGCTGATACCCCTGGTCGAGAAGCACAACCGGCAACGGCCGTCCCTGAAAACCGAGATGCTGGCATTGAAAAAGGAAACAGACGAAAAACTCGCAACCGCCCTGGAACCCCAGGCCGCCTTTCTCCGGGTCATCCGCGAAGAACTGGGCGAGGACGGCATCTTCGTGGAAGAACTGACCCAGGTCGGCTACGCAAGCCGGCAGGTTATGCCGGTGTACAAACCCTATACTTTCATATCCACCGGTTACCAGGGCACCCTGGGCTGGGGTTTCCCCACGGCGCTGGGCGTCAAGGTCGCCCACCCGGACAAACCGGTCCTGGCGATCGCCGGAGACGGCGGGTTCATGTTCGGCGTGCAGGAGCTCGCCACCGCGGTGCAGCACGGTATCGGCCTGGTCACGCTCGTGTTCAACGACAATGCCTACGGCAACGTGAAACGGATGCAGAAGGAACAATACGGCAACCGGGTTATCGCGTCCGACTTGCAGAATCCCGATTTCGTCAAAATGGCCGAATCCTTCGGCGCCAGGGGATTGCGGGCGCACACGCCGGCCGAGATGGGCGAGGCGATACGCGAAGGATTTGCCGAAGATGGACCGACCGTGGTGGAGATCCCGGTTGGCGAGATGCCGGACGCGGACCGGTTCAAGCGAGGCCCCAGGGTGAGAGGAGGCGGGCCGGGATAGGCCGAGACTGCGGACCCGGCTGGAATGGACATGCTACTGATTCCCGAGGACAGCGGACTGTATCAGACCCTCCAGAGCCTGGTGGACACGCGCAAGATGGTTTTTCTGGCCGGACTCCCGGGCACCGGCAAGAGTCTGCTGCTGCAGCAACTGGCCGTCCTGGCCCACGGCCGCGGCCGGACGCCCCACCTGCTCCAATGGGACGTCTGCCGGCTGCCGTTCTTGACAAACGCCCGGGTGAAGGAACATTATCACGAACAGGACGGGATCACCCACGCCGGGGTCCGCAAGGCCGTCGGCATGTGGGCCCGGCGCGCGGTCGGAGACTGGGCGGAACGGCACCGGGAGGACCGCCACATCCTCATCGGGGAAACTCCGCTCATCGGCAACCGGCTGGTGGAGCTGGTCCGCCGGGAAGCGGACCCGGTCGAATCCCATCTCATGGACGAGTCGTCGACCTACTTCGGCATTCCCACGCCCTCCCTGCAGGTAAGGCAGCTCATCGAGGCGCAACGCAAGGCGCGGAGCGCCAGCCCCCTGCACGAGCGGGAGAAAGGCGACGCCCAACCCGGCATCATGTACGCGCTGTGGGAAGACCTTTGCGAAGTGGCCGCGCGGTTCGGCCTGGTGGACGAAAAAAGGAAAGTTGCCCCTTGCGCCTACGATCCCGACCTCTATTGCGCCACCTATTCCGTCCTGCTCAAGCGCAGGCCCTCGGGGAGGATCGACATGGACAGCCCCCTTGCCACGGAAGGGCGGTCGGTCTACGAATTGTCGGCCGGCCAGCGGGATCTCGTTCCCGCCGCGACGGAAGTGGAACGCGCGATACGCGACATGGAAGCGCGGTATTCCCGGCCGGGTGAACTGGAGCGTAGCGTGGACGCGTGGTATGACGTGTGAAGGAGGGAATAAATGAAGACTGCACGGTTCGCCTGTAACGGCCAGGTACTCGAGGCGGTGTACGAAGACGGACAGCTCATGGTGGGCACGGTCGCCTACGACCCGGAGGACGTCATGTTCCTGCCTCCGGTGGACCATACGAGCAAAGCCATCGGGGTCGCGCTGGGATACACGGAACACGCGAAGGAACTGAACCTGGACCTGCCCGAAGAACCCATCCTGTTCAACAAGATGCCCCAGACCTTCATCGGACACCGTGCGAAGATCGTCGTCCCGCCCGAGTTCGATTACCTGCACTACGAATGCGAACTCGTCGCCGTGATCGGCCGTCCGGCGCGCAAGGTAAAGGCCGAAAACGCCCTGGACTACGTGGGCGGCTACACCATTGGCAACGACCTGACGATCCGGGACTTCGTGAGCAACTATTTCAGGCCGCCGATCAAGGCCAAGGGTTTCGACACCTTCGGTCCCCTGGGTCCCTTCCTGACCACCGCGGACGAAATCGATCCCACGGACGTTCACCTGCGTACTTACGTCAACGGCGAACTACGCCAGGAGGGCTGGTCGGGCGACCTGCGCCACAGCGTGGCCGAACTCATCGAGTACATCACCGCGTACATGACCCTGAGCCCCGGGGACATGATCTGGTCGGGTACGCCGGAGGGCATTTCCCACATCCACGCGGGGGACCGGCTCCGGCTGGAAGTGGACGGCCTGGGCGCACTGGAAAACGACGTAGTGTCGCATCTGAAGGAGGACGCATCATAGCCATCCAGGCCACGGCGAAGCATCCGAACCAGGCGAAGGCGGAGCGGCACATCGCCCGGTTCCGCGAACAGGGCATCGGCCATCTCATCGGCGGCTCCTCCGTCCCTATCGGCGGCGACACCTTCGAGAACGCCACGCCGGTCGACAATACCGTGCTTTGCACCGTCGCGAACGGCGGACCGGAGGAGATCGACGCCGCGGCCCGCGCGGCAACGGAGGCTTTCGAAGACTGGCGGGACACCCCGGGGACGGAACGAAAACGGCTGCTGCACCGGGTCGCCGACCTGATCGAGGAGCACGGCGACGAGATCGCCCTGCTGGAGACCTGTGATACGGGCCAGCCCATCCGTTTCATGTCCAAGGCCGCGTCGCGCGCCGCCGAGAACTTCCGGTTCTTCGCGGACCGCAGCGAGAGCGCATCGGACGGGCTCGCGCTTCCGACGGCAGGGCACCTGAACTACACCCTGAGGCAGCCCATCGGGCCCGTGGGCATCATCACGCCCTGGAACACGCCCTTCATGCTCAGCACCTGGAAGATGGCGCCCGCGCTGGCGGCCGGCTGCACGGTGGTGCACAAACCTGCGGAGTGGAGCCCGGTCACGGCCATGCGGCTGGCCGAACTGGTACACGAGGCGGGCGTGCCGCCGGGAGTGGTCAACGTGGTCACCGGGATCGGCGAAACCACGGGTCGAGCGCTCACCGAGCACCCGGGCATCAAGGCCGTCGGATTCGTGGGCGACACGCGGACCGGCCGCGCCATCATGCGGCAGGGCGCGGATACACTCAAGCGGGTGCACTTCGAACTGGGCGGCAAGAACCCGGTGGTCGTCTTCGCCGACGCGGATCTGGACCGGGCCCTGGACGCCACGGTGTTCATGATCTACAGCCTGAACGGGGAACGGTGCACGTCGGGCAGCCGCGTGCTGGTGGAACGGACGGTCTACGATGATTTCGCCGGCCGGCTCGCGGAGCGCGTGAAGCGCATCCGCCTGGGAAACCCCTTCGACCCGGCCACCGAGCTGGGTCCCCTGATCCATCCGCTGCACCTCGAGAAGGTCCTGGGCTACGTGTCCGCGGGGCAGGAAGAAGGCGCAACGCTGATCGCCGGTGGAGCATGCCCGGAGAACCCCGGCTCCGGGAACTATTTCGAGGCCACGCTCTTCGGTGACGCCGGGCGGTCCATGCGCATCGCCCGTGAAGAGGTTTTCGGGCCCTTTCTCACCGCCATCCCCTTCGACACGGAAGCGGAAGCGCTGGACATCGCCAACGACGTCGATTACGGCCTGGCCGCCTACCTGTGGACGAGCGACGTCACCCGCGCCCATGACTTTGCCCGGCGGCTCGAAGCCGGCATGGTCTGGGTGAACTCGGAAAACGTGCGCCATCTCCCCACACCCTTCGGCGGCATGAAGTCGAGCGGGATCGGGCGGGACGGGGGCGACTACAGTTTTGATTTCTACATGGAAACGAAGAACATCGACATCGCCCTTGCGCGCCACCCGGTACCGAAGCTGGGCAAGGGATGACACGCGCTTGAATCCCATACCGCGTTAGATCCGAGCGAGAGGTCGGCCATGGCCGTTCCGAAAGCAAATCTCTCCCCGCCCTTCAACATCATCCGCGCCAGCCACGCGGAGTGGGGCGTAACGGACCTGGACTACGCGCGGGACTTCTATATCGACCTGCTCGGTTACGTCTGCGAGGACGATACGGGCGACGCGCTCTACCTCCGCGGCATGGAGGAACGGAACCATCATTCGCTGATCCTGACGAAGGCGGACGAACCGGTCGTGTACCGCATCGCCTTCAAGGTTGCCTGCGAAGCCGACCTGGACCGGGCGGAAGCATTCTACGGCTCGGCCGGATGCCGGACGGCTTTTGTCGAACGGTACGCCCAGGGCCGGACGCTGCACGTGGAGGATCCCTACGGCATTCCCCTGGAGTTCTACCACGAAATGGAGCGAAGGGAACTCCTGCTGCAGGCGTACAGCCGGTACCGGGGCGCCCACATCCAGCGCATCGACCATTTCAACCTGTTTTCCCATGACGTCAACGGGATGACGGCCTTCTACGCCGAGTCGCTGGGATTCCGGCCCACGGAAGTGACGGTGGCGGACATCGGGGACGAGGACTCGGACCTGTGGGCCACCTGGCTGCACCGCCGGGGCGGCGTTCACGACATCGCCTTTACGAACGGCATCGGACCCCGCCTGCACCACATCGGGGTCTACGTGCCCACGGCCATGGACATCATCCACTTCTGCGACCGCCTGGCCAGTTCGGAGCACCGCGACGCCTTCGAGCGGGGACCGGGACGCCACGGCATCTCGAACGCCTTCTTCCTGTACCTCTTCGACCGGGACGGACACCGGATCGAACTGTTCACGGGAGACTACGTCACCGTCGACCCGGACCATCCCGCGCGGATATGGGACTTGAAGGACACCCGGCGGCAGACCCTGTGGGGGCAGGCCGCCCCCCGGTCATGGTTCGAGCACGGCACCCGTTTTAACGAGGTCGATCCCGTTCCTTCACAGCTGGAAGCCGCGCCGGTCATCGCGCCGGAATGAACCGGTTGATGAACATCCAGACCGGTTGAAGAACGTCCAGATAGCATACCAACAGGAGCCCTCATGTCACATACCCATGACGACGAACTCGTAGAGGAGATATTGCCGGCTGGTCAACCCAGACTGCTTCGCGTGCTGACGGCGAAAACGGGTACGGCGGTGATCATCGGAGCGATTATCGGCTCGGGCATCTTCATGGTGCCGAGCACGGTGGCCTCGCAGGTCGGCTCGCCCTCGCTCAGTCTGTTCGTGTGGATTATCGGCGGCGTGCTCGCCCTGGCAGGCGCGCTATGCTACGCGGAACTCGGCGCGGCCATACCGAGGAGCGGGGGAACCTACGCCTTCCTCAGACGGGCGTACAACACGGACCTGATCGCCTTTCTCTTCGGGTGGGCCTTTCTCTTCATCATCATTACCGGCGCCATGGGCGCGGTGGCCACCGTCTTCGCCCGGTACGCCGGCGGCCTCTTCGCCATCGAAGACCTCTGGACTGAACGGTTGCTGGCCGTGGGATGCATCCTCTTCCTGACGGTGGTCAACTGTCTGGGCGTCAAGATCGGCGGGTCGGTTCAAAACGTGTTCGCCTTCATCAAGGTCGGCGCCGTCCTGGCCGTCATCCTGCTCGGGTTCACCCTGGCATCGGGTACGGAGGTCTCCTGGACCCCGCTTGTTCAGGAAGAGACCGGGACCGCGCTTCTGGGCGGTTTGAGCCTGGCGATCCTGGGGGCGCTGTTCGCCTACAACGGGTGGTTCTTCGTGACGTTCATCGCGACCGAAATCAAGGACCCGGCACGGAGCATACCCCGGGCGATTTTTGCCGCGCTGGCGATCGTGGCCACGGTCTATATCCTTGCCAATGTCGTGTACCTTACCGTCCTGTCTTTCGAGGAACTGCAAATGTCCCGCCGGCCGGCCGCAGATACGCTTCAGGCCCTGGTAGGACCCACCGGGGCGATGGCCATTTCGGCGGCGATCATGCTGACCACATTCGGTACGGTCAACGCCCAGTTGATGGTAGCTCCCAGGGTCTACCACGCCATGGCCAACCACGAGATCTTCTTCAAGGTCTGCCAGTACGTCCATCCCCGATTCCGGACCCCGGTGGCATCCATTGTAATGCAGGGACTGTGGGCTTCGGTCTTCGCACTGACCGGCACTTTCGTCGAGATTGTCAGTTTCGCCATGTTCTACACCTACGTGTTCCTGACTCTGGCTGTGATCGGACTCATGATACTGCGGAGGAAGGAACCGGACCTGCATCGGCCATACCGGGTATGGGGGTATCCGGTAACACCGATCCTGTTCCTTCTGATCGCCGTCGGGGTCCTGGCCAACTCCCTCATTACAGATTTTACGCGGCCGCTGCTTGGACTCGCGATCCTGGCCGTGGGCCTGCCCTTCTATTTTTACTGGAAAAAACGCCAGTCGGCCGACTCGCCTGTCGTGAAATGAAACGGAACCATGCCCCGACCGCACATCCTCTACATCCTGTCTGACGAACACGCGGGACAGGCCATGGGTCACGCCGGCGATCCAAACCTGCGGACCCCCAACATGGACCGCATGGCCGTGGAAGGCGTGAGTTTCGTACGCGCCCGGGCAAACTGTCCGGTCTGCACACCCTCCCGGGGCACCATATTCTCAGGCAGACACGCCCACGCCGGACCGGTGCAGGGATTCCACGACGTGTACAAGCCGGCGGCGCCGAGTACCGCCACCATCCTTCGCGAGGGCGGCTATCATACCGCCTATTTCGGCAAGTGGCACTGCGGGACGGTCCGCGACCAGATTCCCCCTGAAGTGCGGCGCGATCCGGACTACTACAGCGTGGAAGCGGCGCCGCGCACGCCGGAGTTCCACCGGGGCGGATTCCAGGACTGGTACGGCTTCGAGATGAACAACGCGCCTTTCAAGGGATTCTACTACCGCGAAAACGATATCGATCCCACGCGCATGCCGGGCTACCAGACCGACGCGCTGACCGACATGGCCATCGGGTACCTGACCGAATACGACAGGGAGCGCCCGCTCTTTCTCGTCCTCAGTGTGGAGCCGCCACACTGGCCGCTGGAAGCGCCGGAAGAATACATGCGGTTCGACCCCGCGTCCCTGCGGACCCGCCCCAATTTCGGTGGCAAACCCGATTTCCGCGAGCGGCTTGCGGCATACTACGCCATGGTCGAGAACCTGGACTGGAACATCGGCCGCCTGCTAGCCGCCGTGGAGGGCATCGGCGGGTTCCGGGACAACACGGTCACCGTTTATTTCTCCGACCACGGCGACTTCATGGGAAGCCACGACCAGATCGAGGACAAGGGTCATCCCCACGAAGAGTCCACCCGGGTTCCCGCGATCTTCCATGGTCCCGGATTGCTGCCGTCCCAGGGCGGGCGAACGGACCTCTTCAGCCTGGTCGACATGGCCCCCACGACCCTGGGGCTGGCCGGCGTACCCGTACCCGAACACATGCAGGGGACCGATTTCTCCCCAGCCTGCAGGGGGAAGGAATTCGACGGGCCTCGGGAGGTCCTGCTCGAAATGGTGGGGGCGCCGCGGGTGCATTTCGACTATGCCGACTGGCGCGGCCTGGCCACGGACCGCTGGAAGTACGCCTACTACGAGACCGGGCACGAACTGCTCTTCGACCTGTGGGAAGACCCTTATGAAACGCGCAGCCTGGTCCAGTCGAATCCTGAAATAGTGCGAGACATGCGGACGCGCCTGCTTAAACAGCTGGAAGCCGCGCGGGAACCCTATTTCGACGTGATCATGCGTCATGGGGTCCGCCCCGACGGGCCCGTATTGAACGTATCCCGTCGCAGGCGGGACGGTATCTCGCCGCCGTGGAATGACCTGATACGCAACGACTGATCTCGATGGCCGTCAACGACACCCGGAGGAGCGCCATGCTGGAACAGTTTCAACGCGATGGTTACATCCTGGTTCCGGACGTCTTCAGCGACGTGGAAATGGACGCCGCGCTGGATGCCATGGAGGGGAATCTCTACGGCAAGTCCTACGCGTCCTGGCTCGATGACTTCGAACGCGGCGAACATGGATCCGTGGGAGACGGGTTCACCACGAAGCAGGACGAGGTGGCGGGACGGTCCCAGTTTCCCGTGGGAGACCCGCGCCTGGACCGGCTCATCGAGAACGACCGCTATCTCGATCTTTTTGAATTGTTCCTGGGAGACAGGCCCAGTTACTGCAACGCCCATCTCTTCATGCGCACGGGACCGGTGGACGAGCGGTATCCGGACGAGCGGTGGAGCGGGTACCACGTCGATCACAACACCAATTGCGTACTTCCGCCGTCCGTTGACGCCGGGCGGTTTTCTTACGTCAATTCCGGCGTGTACCTCCATGACGTCGACGACGACGGCGCGCCCATGCTGCTCGTTCCCGGTTCGCACACGCGGGCGGCCGGGGTTTTCGCCGAAGGTTGGGAATCCGGGAACATGGCGGGCGTAAGTCACGTCCGGGACATCCGCAAGGCCGGCCTGGAAGATCCGGTCCCAGCCGTGGGCAAGCGGGGAAGCGCGCTCTTCTATTCCTCCTACCTGCTCCATTCGGCGCAACCCTTTGAGAATCGGAAGAAACAGCGGGCTTTGTGGACGATGTCCATGTGCCGATGCGACGCCGACCGATGGACCCGGTTCTCGAATCCCTTCATCTACGGCGAGCGGGAATACATGCTGCCCTTCATCACGCGGACGACGCCTCGGGTGCGGTCGCTGTTCGGCTGGCCCGAGCCCGGTCATCCCTACTACACGGCACAGACCCTCGGCCTGCTGGCGCATGCCTTCCCGGGGATCGATCTGTCCCCCTATCGTGAAGCGTTACCCTGAGCGCGGCCTCTGGAGGCA
>JAPOOT010000344.1 GCA_026713285.1 Gemmatimonadota bacterium
CCCCATGGTATGCTCGTGCAGGCCGAAGGCCATGGTATTGGCCGTGTCCTCGTCCACGAGGGATTCGAAGTTCAGCCGGGGCTGGGAACTGACCGCCCACTGGCCTCCGGGCGGATCGTCCGGTTTCCTTTCCCTGGCCCAGATTTCCTTCTGACGATCCACCATGCGTTCGAAGCTGTCCCTTAACGGGTCCAGCCAGTCAGGGGGAACCACCCCACGAAGCACGATGAAACCGTCTTCGAACAGTTTCCGAGGATCGAAATTCATGTAAGGTTTACCACAAAAAGATGCGACGCGGGACGACGCCCGCGCCGTAGAACAGGGTTACCGTTTAATCTATATCGGCCCATGGGAATGTCAAGCGTGGGAAGACACAAATCGCGTCTTTGTTTGACCCTGAGCCGGCACCGCCCTGAGACTGCCGCGTGGACGGGTATTTCGTCTTGCAGGAAGCCCGCCGCGAAATTAGATTACGGTCCTGTAGTTCAAAAACCCTGGTCCGGTTCGTTTCCACGAATACCGGTATGCTTCCTTGTCGACGGAGTGCTCATGGCGGACCCGAAAGACTGGCGCCGGTTTGTCCTGCTGCTCATCGACGTCCAGCGGGATTTCTGGCCGGAGGAGACGGCCGGGTCCTTCCCCGATTTCCCGTCGAACGTCGAGCGGCTGCTCGAATATTGCCGCGCTTCCGGTCTCGACGTCGTCCACGTGCGCGCGGAGTTCGAACCGGACGGATCGGACTGGATGACGCCCTATCGGGTCAAGGGGGAAACACCCTGCATCCGCGGCACGCGGGGTGTGGAGGTGCTGCCCTGCGCCGTGGAAATGGACGGCGAACCCGTCCTGCGCAAGCGGACCTTCGACGCCTTCCTTCAGCCGGACCTATTATCCCGTTTACACCGCGCGCGTAAATCCTATATACTGATTGCGGGACTGGAGACCTCCGTCTGCGTGCTTCTGACCGCCGCTTCCGCCGTACAGCGCGGGTTCCTGGCCGCGGTCGTCGCGGACTGCTGCGCCGACGATCCCGCCAGGCACGAGGCGGTGGTAAACGGATATCCCTTCATGTTTGACCGCACTACCCTCGCCAGGCTCGAAACCGACCACGACCGCTGGATGGACATGCTGAACAAGCTGCAGCATTCCGGAGGATGACCGTGAACCATCTGAATGTAGGGATCGTCGGCCTCGGCTGGGTGGCCGGGGCGCACATCGACGCCTTCAAGGCCGTGACCGGGGCCGACGTCACCGCCGTCCGCTCCCGGAGGACCCATGACGACGCGGAACTTTCCGCACAGTTCGGCACGCCGCTGAAGTCCTGTGTCGATTATGGCGATCTGCTCGCCGATCCCGACGTCCACGAGGTGGACTAGACGGACCAGTATCTGAAACGGAGCAAGGGACATGCGGCAGGGCGACGCCATCCTGCATTACCGTATCGAAAAAAGCCTCGGGAAGGGCGGCATGGGCGAGGTCTACCTGGCCGAGGACACCCGCCTGAAACGGAAAGTCGCCCTCAAGGTGCTGCCGGAGGACCTGGCCCGCGACCCGGTGCTGCTGCAGCGGTTCCGTGTGGAGGCCGAGGCGGCCGCCAAGCTGAACCACCCGAATATCGCCCAGGTCTTCGCCACCGAAGAGGCGCGCCTGGAAGACGACCGTGCCGGCAAGGACGGCGAACGAGGCGACAGCGGCCGTACCATTAACTTCATTACCATGGAATACGTGTCCGGACGGCCCCTTCACGAACACCTCTCCGGGAAGCCCCTCCCCCTCGATACGTTCTTCGACTGGTTCCTGCCCATTGCGGACGCCCTGGATCACGCCCACGAGCGGGGTGTGGCCCATCGCGACCTGAAACCGGCGAACGTCATGGTCACGGAAGACGGCGCGCCGAAAGTGCTGGACTTCGGCCTGGCCCGGATTACGCCCGGCGGCTCGGACGATGGCGAAAACGACGCCCCTACGATGAGCCTGACGCAGGCCGGTACCGTAATCGGTACACCCGCGTACATGTCTCCCGAACAGGCGACCGGCAGCCACGGCGATCATCGTAGCGACATATTCAGCCTGGGCGTCATGATGTACGAGGCGCTTACGGGCAGCCGGCCCTTTACGGGGGACCACTACGTATCCATCATCAGCAGTACCTTGAAGGACGAGCCGGAAGCCGTAGGCGAATACAACCGTGACGTGCCCCCCTCGCTGAACCGAATCGTCCGTCGTTGCCTGGGCAAGGATCCTCGCGCCCGTTACCAGTCCATACTCGACGTCGGCCATGACCTGGCCGACAGCCGGGAAGAATTCAAATCGGCGCCGGCGGCCGGATTTGCGGTGGGCGCATCGAAGGCGGGATCGGCGGAGTCCATCCTCCGAAGCCGGAGTGTGCTCGCTGCCTGTGTACTGGGTCTAGCCGCCGCCGTCCTGGGGCTCGCGGCAGTTTTGGGATGGTTCCAGGTACCAGCGCCCGAACCTGTCCGCAAGTTCCAGGTTACATTGGACAATCTGGGGCGGGGCAATGTAGCAATCTCCCCGGATGGTACGCGCCTGGCCTATGTCTACGATAAGCGCCTGTGGGTGCGGTCGCTGGACCAGGTCGAAGGACGGGAGATACCGGGCACGGATGATGTCAATGAAGTGTTCTGGTCTCCAGACAGCCGGTATATCGGCTACCTGGTCAGGCGAACGATCTGGAAGGTCATGGCAGATGGTGGCGGACAGGTACGTATATGTGATCTGCCGGATTTGCGGTTGACGGGTATATCCTGGGGCGGCGACGGACAAATACTCTTCAGCATGGTAGGTCGATCATCCGGCGTTGGCCTGTATTCGGTGACCGAGCACGGAGGCGATCCGGTTCTTCTGATGAGACCGGACATCGAAGGATCCGAATTGGGGTACCTGACGCCTGTCAGCCTGGCCGAATATAACCTGCGGCTGTACGCGGTGGCTCGGACATCCGACGATATGGAAGAGATCGCCGTTCTGAGTGAAAAGTACCGGGGAAA
>JAPOOT010000394.1 GCA_026713285.1 Gemmatimonadota bacterium
AGCGACGGGGAAACCGGATGATCCGCTCCGAATTGGACAACATACCCGGCGTAGGGCCCAAGCGGAAACAACATTTGATCATGGCGATCGGGTCCGTGGAAGAGATCAGAAAGTGCACCGAAGAGGAACTCACCGCGGTCAAGGGCGTCGGCAAAGACGCTGCACGGAAAGTCTACCGGTATTTCCATCCGGAATAGGCTCGAATCACCAGCATGGGTGACCTGATATCGCCCGGCCGAACCGTATCGACCTGCCGGTGGATACTATAGAATCACATTGCGCCGGACCGGAACCGGCCTTAATATGCCTGTAGTCCCGCGGGCAGAAGTTTGAATAATCGCGGCAGGATTTTGAATACTCTTTAGGTACGATTTCGCAGGTTCGCGTCCGGTCTTAAACGACATGGCATTGGCGGTCAGGGGAAACTGAAGGCGACATCCCGCTTCGGACGGGATTACGGAGGAAAGATACGTGGGAAAGGTTCTGAGGTCATACGAGTTGCTGGAAGAACGGATGAAGGAAATCTACTTCGATTTCTACCGGGAGACGTACCGGCAGGGCACCGCGCTCGACAACAAGACCAAGGAACTAATCGCCATAGCGGCCTCGTTGAGTGCGGGATGCCACAATTGCCTGGAAGGCCATCTGAAGAAAGCCATGAAGTACGGCGCCGACGGCGCCGAGATCCGGGAAGCCGTGGCCATCGCCGTGGGCGTGGCGGCCGCCACGATCGTGGACCGCAGCGACCTGGCGAACTTCGAGATGAACTTCAATGAAATGCTGAAAAAGGCCGTCAAAGCCGAAAAGGAAAGCAGCAAGACCTGAGTTCGAGGCCGGGGTACCTGCGTTACGGCATTTCGGCGCCAACCCAACTCGTCCGATAATACAGAAAACGACCCACCGTACTGGAGGATAGCGTGAGCAGGACTTCTACGACACTGATGTGCACCATCTTCGCCGCGGCTGCCATCCTGTTTCCCTTGCAGGCGCAGGCCACGGACCAGGATGAACAGGCCCTGACCGGGGACGAAGAGAAGATTGTCGCCTACATCATGGAGCAGGTATCCAAATCCAAGGCCGGCAAGCCGAATTTCGGCCGGGAAACGGCCATGGCCGTATACCAGGAAATGGGGATCCAGGTGACGCCGGACATGGTTCCCCGCATCCGAGCGGCCGTCGTGGCCGAGTTGAAGGCGATCGAAGCCCGGCTCATGCTGAAAGAGGGAAGCGCCGCGCCGGATTTCAACCTGCCGGTGCTCGGCGGCGGCGAGGCCAGTCTGTCCGCATTGAAAGGGAAAGTGGTCGTGGTGAATTTCTGGGCAACCTGGTGCCCGCCCTGCCTGGTGGAAATGCCGGTGCTGGACGAACTCTTCAGGACTTACCGGGAACAGGGGGTCGAGGTGCTGGGACTCTCACTCGACGAAGAAGGGCTTTCCATCACGGAACCCTTCGTCGAGAAGCTCAATATTACCTATCCCATAGTGGAATCGGACCGCAAGACTTACCAGGCCTATGGCAACGTGCTGACCATACCCCATACGTTTGTGGTCGGCCGGGACGGCAAGGTCGCGAAACGATTCGTGAACAACCAGACGAAAGCCGAATTCGAGGAAGCGATCAAGGCGGCCATCGCCGGGAAGTAGGCGCTACACCCTTCCGCGCCGGCTACCGGTCTATCCGGTACGCATCGATGGCTTCCATATTCAGTTCGACACCGAGACCGGGCCGGTCGGATACCCGGATCCTGCCGTCCTCGATCCGCTCCGGCGGTACGATCAATTCGTGCCGCCACGGCACCTCCCCCCAGGCGTATTCCAAGATCTGGAAGCGGGGATGGGCGGCCATGGCCTGAACGCCTGCCGCGATGGTCAAGGGACCGAAGGGTCCGTGCGGCGCGGTGGGAATCCCCCTGCCACCGGCCATGGCGGCGACCTTCTTCAGTTCCCACAGTCCGCCCACGATCGTCACGTCCGGCATGATGACGTCCATCAGACCCCGGTCCACCACGGGCCAGAACCCCTCCCGGTACATCAGGCTTTCGCCTCCGGCCAGCGGCACGTCGATATGATCCCGTATGGCCCGGTAGCCCTCGTGGTCTTCATCGGGCACGGGTTCCTCGTACCAGTAAAGGTCCAGGTCCCTGAGGGCATCGAATACCTCGCACCCGCCCCGGGCGGTGAAGTGGCTGTGGCAGTCGATCAACAGGGAGACGTCCGGACCGATCGCCTCACGCACCGCTTCCATGCAGGCAATGCCTTCGCGGGCGTCGGAGGCCCGGTCGATCCCGCCCGGCATCCCGTCGAAGGGGGCCAGTTTTACTGCGTCGAATCCATCCGAAACCGCGGCGGCCGCGTTCCTGGCGAATCCCGCGGGCGTCCGGTCGGTCGTGGCCCGGTTGATGTTGGCATAGAGGGGTATCTCATCATGGCATCGTCCCCCGATGATGTCTGCCACGGGCACGCCCAGGGCCTTGCCCTTGATGTCCCACAGGGCCTGGTCGAGGGCGCTCAGGGCCATCACTTTCGACCGGTCGGCAGACGAAGGCAGGAGTTCGGCCAGGATGCGATCGATGCTGCCGGGGTCGCGACCGGCGAGAACCGGTTCGGCCTGTTGCAGGAAGTCCACGCTCCCGGATCTGGCGCCACTGGGATTCACCTCGCCGAAACCGGTTATTCCTTCATCCGTATGCACTGCCAGGAACGTCCAGTCTCCCCGGTGATTCACGTGGACGGAGCAGGTTTTCAGACCGGTTATCTTCATGTGCCGTCCTGCGGTATGTGATGTCCTGCGGTCGGAAATGATCAGAACGATGCGGGCCCAGGTGCGGTATGCGACTCGAAACAGGTCCGCGAACCGATGAAACGCCGGGATTCGCTCCTACTGAACCTGATCGGTGCTATACGGATTAACGCTATATTCTCCCATTGATTACTGCAATGCATTTGTTTATATACCGCCATGTTCGAGACGTGAGTCTACATCAACAAATATCGAATCTGCATGGAGATGAGCCGAAATCGTTCCAGCGGCATCTTGCATGGCTTAAAGCGGCCAATACGCCGAAGGGAGAAGTATGAGTTCGCAACAAGTAGCGGTCATCACGGGAGCGGGAAGAGGCATGGGAGCGGCCATCGCGCGCAACCTGGCCGGACAGGGGTGGGCCGTCGCGTTGCTGTCTCCCTCCGGAGCGGCGGAATCACTCGCAGGTGAACTGGGAGGCATCGGCGTGACGGGCTCCGTCACGGACGAAGCCGAC
>JAPOOT010000391.1 GCA_026713285.1 Gemmatimonadota bacterium
CCATACACGTGTAAGGAGAATTGCCATGAAACACCGTAAGTTTATTTCCTGGATTGCGCTTGCGTTGTTTGCTCTGGTCTCTACAGATGCCATCGCACAGCAAGACCAGGAAGTGGAAGAGGTCGATTTCGTCGCCGAAGAAGTGACCGTGACCGGTTCCCGTATCAGGGGCGAAGCCGCAGAATCCACCGCACCCGTTATAATCCTCGCCAAAACACAGATTCAGGAGTTGGGGCTCGCGTCCATCGGCGACGTGCTCCAGACCCTGACCGTCCAATCCAACGCCATCAACACCCAGGCCAACAACGGCGGCGACGGATCCACCAGGATCAGTCTCCGCGGACTGGGCTCCACCCGAACATTGGTACTGGTCAACGGCCGCCGTTTCGTGCCGGGCGGCACCGGGGCGAACTCGTCCGTCGATCTGAACTCCATACCTGCGTCCGTGATCGAACGAATCGAGGTACTTAAAGACGGCGCCTCGGCCGTATATGGTTCCGATGCCATCGGAGGTGTCGTAAACGTTATTACGCGGTCCGACCTGGAAGGCGTGGAGTTCGAGTACTACCAGGGGGTATCGGGAGCGGGCGACGGTGACGTGATCGACGCCAGCGTAACCGCCGGCCTGCGAAGCGGCCGAGGGAGTATCCTGTTCTCCGCCGGGTATCACAACCGCAAGCCGGTCTGGACCGGCGACCGCGATTTCAGCGAGGCGGACAAGAGCTACGACTGGGGTGCGAACGACGGATCTTTCAACACCAGCGGCAGTTCGGCCACGCCCGAAGGAACCATTATCGACCGTTTGGGTCAGGAGGGCAACGCGGCCTGGCAGGCGATTGTTGAAAGGGCCGGGGAAGACGCCGGATTCTACTTCAATGATCCATCGGGCGGCTGGCGTCCTTTCAACTCCGCAGGAAACTCGCTGGACGGCACCGGCGACCTGTACAACTACCAGCCGGCGAATTACCTGTACACGCCGCAAACCCGTTATTCCGCGTTCCTTAGCGGGAACTACCTTTTCAACGATGATCTGACCGGGTTTTTCGAGGTGTCGTACACCAACCGGCAATCGGACCAGAAGTTGGCGCCGACCCCCCTCTTCATAATCAGTGAAGGAGTCTCTGTATCGGCAGAGAACCAATACAACGAGTTCGGCCGAGACTTCATCGACGTGCGGCGACGATTCGTCGAAGCGAGCAACCGCAACTTCCTGCAGGACCTAGACACCTACCGGATCGTCCTGGGACTGGAGCACGAATTCCAGGGATTTTCCGGAGACCTGGCCTTTTCCTACGGCCGCACCAGCGGTACAAACATCAATGAAGGCCGGTTTATCCTGAGCAATATCGAAATGGCCCTGGGGCCGGATTCGGAATGTGTGGGAGGTTGCGTACCCCTGGATATATTGCACGGTCCCGGCACGATTACGGATGACATGTTGAAATTCATCCAGTACACCGGTATCGCAAGGGGCTTTACATCGCAGAGAATCCTGCAGTACAACCTGACCGGCGACCTGTACGAATTGCCGGCGGGACCCCTTGCCGTGGCCGTAGGCGCTTCGTCCAGATGGGAAGCGGGCGGCGCTATTCCCGATCCCATTACCGCCACGGGCAACACCACGGGCAACAAGGAAGAAGCGACCGAAGGCGACTACTCGGTCCGTGCAGTTTACGCCGAAACCAGCATTCCAGTGTACCAGAATGAGATGGGCGGACTGGACATCACGGCTGCGGGCCGGCTGTTCAACTACGACACCTTCGGTTCGGACTTCACATACGAAGCGGGCGCCCGGCTCGAACTCCCGCGGGGCCTGGCCTTCCGGTCGACCTTCTCAAAGGCATTCCGCGCACCGAGCATCGCCGAAATGTTCCTGGGCCAGAGCGACAGTTTCCCGCTGGTCAGCGATCCGTGCAGCGTCGTGGACGAAGCCGGCAACCCGCGCAGCCTGACTTCGCAGCAGATGCGCAACTGCGCTTCCGCCGGGGTCCCCGGGAATTTCGAGGACACCCGGGCGCAGCTCAGGGCCAGGATCGGCGGTTCCACCGATCTCGATCCGGAGAGAGCCAACACGGTCACGGCCGGCGTGGTATACCAGCCCGAGTTCATGGACAACCTCGATGTCGCGGTCAGTTACTACGCCACCAAGATCGAGGACGAAATCGGTGCGCTCGGCGCGGGTCTTATCCTGAGCAACTGCTACTCCCAGGACAGCCCGACGGACTGCGAGAAGGTCCAGCGTGACTCCAATAACCTGATCACCAATATCTTCTCGACCGCCACCAACATCGGCGAGACGGAAACCAGCGGGCTGGACATCGAACTGAATTACTTCGAAGACACGCCCCTCGGCCTGCTCTCGGCACGGGTCGAATCCAATTACCTCTTCGCCTACGACGTGTACCTGCCCATACCGGGTGGGTTCGAACTGGTAGAAGGCAAGGGTTATTACGACCTGGGCGTGTTCCCCACCTGGCGGCACAACGCCAACGTCGGATTGAAGTGGAACCGTACATCGGCGGGTGTGACCTGGCAGTACACCGGTGGATTCCAGGAGTGCGAGGACGATGACTGCAAGGGCCTTTACCGCGACGACGTCGAAACGACCCCGACGGTCCGGGACGTGGATGCGAACCACCTCTTCGGCATCCAGGGGTCCTACAGGTTGTTTTCACGGGCAGGCGGCTCCATTATAACGGTCGGTGTAAACAACGTGTTCGACACGGCGCCCTCGGTGATCTTCAACGGGTTCCTGGGCACGTCTGACGCGTCGACGTACGACTTTCTGGGCAGGTACCTGTACATCCGTCTGTCCCACTTCTTGTAGTCTGCACGAATTGTAAACCGACAGGTCCCGGAATTGGACTACGGACGAACATTACTGCTGGCGGCGGTTTTATTCGTCGTATCGACCAGCACCGGGACCTTCGCCCAGGACGCCGACAACCCGGATTCCGTTCAGGTCGACTATGTCTTTGACGAACTGACGGTGACCGGGTCCCGGATCCGGGGCGAGGCGGAAGGCTCGACGGCCCCGGTAGTCATCCTGGCTCGCGAGGATATCCAGGCCAAGGGGCTCGCCTCCGTGGGGGACGTCCTCCAGTCGCTCACGGTCCAATCCAACGCCACCAATACCCAGGCCAACTACAGCGGCGACGGGGCCACCCGCATCAGCCTCCGCGGCCTGGGCGCCCAGCGGACCCTGGTCCTGGTCAATGGCCGCAGGTTCGTACCCGGCGGCCTCGGCGCGGACGCCGCGGTCGATCTCAACTCCCTCCCATCCACCGTCATCGAACGGATCGAGGTGCTCAAGGACGGAGCCTCCGCGGTCTACGGTTCCGACGCCGTGGGCGGTGTGGTCAACGTCATCACGCGTTCGGACCTGGACGGCGTGGAGTTCGATTCCTACCAGGGTGTATCGGGCGCCGGTGACGGCGTGGCCATCGACCTGGCCTTTACCGCGGGCCTCAGGCGAGACCGGGGCGATATTCTGTTCTCCGCCGGATACCACGACCAGCGGCCGGTCTGGACCTACGAGCGCGGTTTCAGCGAATCCGACAAGAACTACAACTGGGCGAAGAACGACGGGACCTTCACCACGAGCGGCAGCTCGGCGACGCCTGAGGGCCATATCCTCGACCAGTCGGGCGAGGCGGGCAATGCCTCGTGGCAAGTGATCAACGCCGCCGCTGGTGACGGCGCCGGGGATTTTCATCTGGACCCGTCCACTGGCTGGCGTCCCTTCAGCTACGCCGGAAACTCCCTGGACGGCACCGGTGACCTGTACAACTACCAGCCCGAGAACTACATATTCACGCCACAAAAGCGATACACCACGTTCCTCGGCGGCACCCACCGGTTAAGCGACCGGCTGCGTCCGTTTTTCGAGGTGGTGTATACCAACCGGCAGTCCGAACAGAAGCTCGCGCCGACCCCGCTCTTCACCATCGAGGAAGGCATCACGGTGTCGGCGGGCAACCGGTACAACGAGTTCGGGCGGGACTTCGTGGATGTCCGCCGGCGTTTCGTGGAGGCCGGCAACCGGATCTTCAACCAGGACCTGAGCACATTTCGTATTGTACTGGGACTCAGGAGCCGGCTGGCGAGCTTCGACTCGGACGCGTTCTTTGCCTTTGGGCGCACATACGGAACCACGGTCAACCGGGGCAGGTTCATCCGAAGCAACCTCATGAATGCCCTGGGTCCGGACGAGGAGTGCACGGGAAGCTGCGTGCCGCTCGATATCCTGCACGGCGCCGGGACCATCACGCCGGAGATGCTGGCCTACATCCAGTATACCGGCGTGGCCCGGGGATACTCACAGCAGAAGATCCTGCAGTGGAACCTGGCGGGCGACCTGGCGGATCTGTCCCACGGACCGCTGTCCGTTGCCGCGGGTGTGTCTTCGCGCTGGGAGTCCGGCGCCTTTACGCCCGACCCGGTCACGGCCTCGGGCAACACGACCGGATTCCGATCCGAAGCGACCGAGGGAAGCTTCTCGGTACAGGCGTTGTATGGCGAGACCCGGCTGCCGGTTTATCACCGGAACGGCATCGGATTCCACCTGACCGCGGCGGGGCGGGCGTTTCACTACGATACCTTCGGCTCCGGCCTGACCTATGAAACCGGGGCCAGTGTCGAGCTGCCAAGTGGGCTGGTCCTTCGCGCTACCTATTCCAATGCCTTCCGGGCCCCCAACATCTCCGATATGTTTCTCGGCGCCAACGACGTGTTTCCCCTGGTAAGCGATCCCTGCAGTACGATTGACGAAGGAGGCAACCCGCGTGTATTGACTGCGCAGCAGCAGCGGAACTGCGCCGCCGCGGGTATCCCACCCGGTTTCAGGGACTCCCGGGCCCAGCTACGTGCCCGGGAAGGCGGGTCCACGGATCTCGATCCGGAGAAGGCGGGCATGATCACGGCAGGTATGAGCTTCCGCCCCGAGTTCGCGCCAGATCTCCGACTCAACCTGAACTACTACCGGAATCGCATCGAGGATGAGATCGGATCGCTCCCAGCGGGTGTCATCCTGAGCAACTGCTACTCGCAGGACAGTCCCACGAATTGTGACCAGATCGTACGGGATACCGGAACGAAGCTGATCTCCCACATTGTTCAGACCAATACCAACGTCGGCGAGACCGAGACCGCGGGAATAGACCTGGAGGCGTCGTACAACGCAAACACCTCATGGGGCATATTGTCGGCGCGGCTGGACTCCAACCTGCTGATCAAGTACGACCAGTTCCTGCCCGCGGCCGGCGGCACGGAAGTTATCAAGGCCAGGGGATACTACGACGTGGGCGTGTTTCCCCGGTGGCGGCATGCGGCATCGATGGACCTGAAGTGGCGGCGCGCTTCGGCGGGTCTCACGTGGGAATACATCGGCGGTTTCGTGGAGTGCGAGGACAACGACTGCAAGGGGCTGTACCGTTCAGACGTCGTCGAAACGCCGGCCTACAGGGACGTGGAGTCCAACAGCGTGCTTGGTCTCCGGGGGACCTACAGACTGTTTTCGAGGGCAGGCGGTACCGTGCTGACGCTGGGGGCGAACAACGTATTCAACCAGCCGCCCGCGATAATCTTCAACGGACTGCTGGGCACTTCGGATTTCTCCACCTACGATTTCATGGGCAGGTATCTGTACTTGAGGATTTCGCACTTTCTGTGAGCGATGGTACAAAAGACGCAGGAATGTCACTCGCTTTTCCATATCCTGGAGCTATGGAAGGGCTTTAGATGCAAGGTACCTTCAAGTCACTGAGACCAGTTGCCAAGTATATCAACCGCAGAGCGTGCGCTGCTTCCCCTCGTTGCTTCCGCGCCGGCAACCGGACGCCTATGAAACGCCGTAGCTGTCCGCGGACGGCCATTCTGGCCTCAGTCCTCGTACTGATTGCTCTGACGTCCGGCCCGGCAGGGGCACAGTCCGGCCGCCTCGGTGGTGTCGTCGCCGATGCGACGGGCGCCGTGCTAACGGGGGTAACGGTCACGCTATACGGCGGACTCGGCGAACCAGGGGTGTCAATGACGGACAGCGCGGGCCGGTTCGCGTTTGCCGGTCTGCCGCCAGGCGCCTACCGGCTTGCCGCCGAGTTGAGCGGCTACTCGCCGGCTTCCGTCGACGACATCGTCATCGCGAACGAACCGGTAGAAGTGCCGGTCATCGGGTTGTTGCTCGTCGTCCTCAGCGACCCACTGGTCGTGACCGCAACACGAACCGAGCAGCCGTTGCGAGACGTGCCGATGAGCGTTTCGGCGTTCATCGGTGACGACATCGAACGCCGCGACCTGGAGGACGTGGCGGAGCTTGCCCATTGGACACCCGGTCTCACCGTGGTGGACCAGGGCGCGCGGGGCGCCAACGTGCTCATCGTGCGCGGGCTGCACACCGACTCGCTGAATGGGTCCGGAGCAGGTGACACCGGCGTTGCGACCTACATGGGTGACGTGCCGGTCGAGGTCGACCTGCGGCTCAGCGACATCGAGCGGGTGGAGGTGCTGCTCGGACCACAGGGGACGCTGTACGGCGCGGGGACGCTTGCCGGCGCCGTGCGATACCTCCCCCGCCGGCCGGACACCGAGCGTCGCACGTTCGACCTGCGCACGGACTTGTTCGGTCTTGCCCACGGCGGGTCCGTGGGTCACGACGCCGGCCTCACCTTCAACCTGCCGCTCATTCGAACGAGACTTGCGCTGCGTGGGGCCATCGACCGTTTCGCCGATCCCGGTTTCATCGACTACGACTACCTGCTGATCGAACCGGGCGTTTCGGAACCGGAGCCGGACCTGACCGATCCGCAAGCGGTTGCCGCCAATCTCCGGCAGGAGCCTGACGCCAACACGGAGGAGACGCTGTCCGTTCGCTTCTCCCTGCTGTGGAAGACGAGTTCGAAGTGGTCGGCTCTACTCTCCTACCACCTGCAAGACCGGCGGGCCGGCGCGCGCCAGATCAATCACGCGTCGTCGTTCGGGACTGGCCGGTACGTCTCCGCGCACCGCTTCCTCGAGCCATTGGACAGGAAGGACCAACTCGCAAGCCTTGAACTGAATTGGGATCTCGGTTTCGTATCGCTCACGTCCGCGACCGGCTACTCGTGGGGCTCGACGTTCGCGTCGAGTGATCAAACCGACTTGCTGATCCAGGAGTTCGGCATTGCACGGCTATTGCCGAACAACTTTCCGGAACTGGACCGCGCGCGGGCACTCGACCCACACGTGTCGGCAACGGACCTGACGTCACGGTTTAGTACTTTCGCGGCCTACACGCAGGGTGAGTCCGAACGTCGACGCCTGAGTTGGGAGGCGCGGTTGGTCTCAACGGGCGACGGGCCGTGGCGCTGGGTCGGCGGCGCCTTCTTCAATGATGCCCGACGGAGCGGAACGGGCCGCGAACTCGCGCCCGGTCTTACGGAGTTTTCAGGCGTGACGCCTGTCCTGAAGGGCCGTCCCGTCTCCGATCCGGTCGAGTACTACAGCTTCTCCCGGGAATCGGTGACGGAGCATGCGCTGTTCGGCGAGGTCTCGCTGCAGTTGGGCGGCTGGCGGCTCAGCGGGGGTGGCCGGTGGTTCGGTTACGACGTCGCGACCGGAAACCAGACCGAGTTCCCGTACACCCCGGCGTACAACTCGCCTTACGAGGATTTCGATGCCGACGACAGCGGATTTCTTTTCAAGGGCAGCGTCAGCTATCGCTTCGGCGGCGGGACCAACGTCTACTTCACCCGATCCGAGGGCTATCGCATCGGCGGCGGCAACAACTTCCGTGTCTGTACTGACGAGGAGATTGCCCTGCTCACCGATGACGATCCCGAGAACGATCCGCCGCAGGCAGGTTGCATCTACGCCCATCAGGCGCTGGTCAAACCGGATCGGACAACGAACTACGAGATTGGCCTGCGCCGCTCGTGGAGTGGGGACCGCGTTGTGATGGACGCTTCGCTGTTTCACGTCGATTGGCGGGACATCCAGGTGGCTGGGGTCACGCCGTTCAGCGCGCAGGGGATCACGCTGAACGGCGCCGGCGCCGTCAGCCGCGGGGTCGAGATTGCCGCGAGCGCCGGTATTACTGGCGCACTGCGGTTGCGTGGTTCGTGGTCTTACACGCGGGCCGCCTTGAGTCAGGATTCACCCGGACTGCTCGGCGCCGGCGCCGACGCATTCAAGGGAGACCGACTGGCCGGGGCGCCGCGGAGTCAGGGCAGTCTCTTCGCCTCCTACGGCACGTTACTCGGCGACGACGCAGTGCTTGAATTGCTCTACGGCTACAGCTACATCGGCGATGTGCTTACCCGCATCGGCGAGCGATCCGGCGGTGAGCGTCTCCCGTCGTACGATCTCCACACCATAACCGCGTCGGTGTCGAAGGACGCGTGGACGGTGGCCGTCTATGCCGATAATCTCCTCAACGAATACGCAGTCACAAGCGCGCGTCAGACGCCCGCGCAAATCGGCCGCACCGAGGAAGGCTTCACCTCGCGGCGGTACTTCGCCAACGTGCTTACTCCGCGGCGGGCCGGGGTCCGACTCCGCTACACCTTTCGCTAGTTGTTCACGGGGTCCGGATGCGCCCCGGCGGGTGTTTTCATGCTGGACGCGTTCGCTACAATCACCGGACATTGCAGTGCCGGCCGTCTGCGGGTTCGATCCGGTCGCCGATGGTGTCCAGGGAGATCTGTGACGACCCCGGCGCTGGGGCCTTCCGCAAACCATGCTATGCTGATAGCGGTCAACTCGAAGAAGGCCTGTCAG
>JAPOOT010000305.1 GCA_026713285.1 Gemmatimonadota bacterium
CAGCCCCTCGGGGTCGTTTTCCATGCCGGCCTGGATGAACTCGTGCACTTGGCGTTGTGGAATAGCCGCAAGATCCTCGACGACGGCGTCCATGACGGGATCGCCCACGTGGGTATGGGCGACGTAATTGTATGCGGTGTCCAGATCGATCGCGAGGGCCTTACTGTAACCGGTCCGGTAGGCCGTGGGGATCCTAAGCGGTCTCGTGGTGATCTCCCTCCAGGTGTTTCTTATGTTCTCGGATGCCAGTCACGAATCTGACGTGTTATTGCACGGGTATGACCCTGACGTACACTTCCGGCACGGACGAAGTGACTTCCAATTCGTCCGATCCTTCTCCCCTGTTTATAGAAATTTCAATATCGTCAGGACCGGGCACGGAACTGATTTTGCTCAAAGAGACCGTTATCGACTCGGGTTTGAGATTGTACCAGGCGCCGGTCACCGCGTCGACGACTACGCCAAGCAGACCGGTAAGCAGGGCGTCCATTATGATGTAGCCACCGCTGATGTGCTTCGAGATCCGGATCTGCGACGATTCGTAACCGTCTTTCGAGAACTCGAGGACGTATTCGTTCTTTCGTTCCAACTCCAATGTGGTGGGCGTCGTGTAGGTAAATCCACCTACGTCAAACGACACGGCGCCGGGGGCGGTCTGGACCGGGATATTCTGAGTGCTTCCGCGAATGATCGTCGCACATCCAGTGCCCAACACAAGAACCATGCAAAGACAGATTGTCGAGAAAGACCGCATGTTGACTCCTCCTTCGTTTGGTGGAATTGACTTGCATCAGATGCCCTTAGGCGCACAGGTTGCACTCATCCGGTTACCGCCGCGGGTGTTGTTTTGATTTATTTATAATGAAAGCTTTAAAAAGATACGTGATTTTTGTTGCAAATTTAAGAGGAATCTTTGTATTTTAATGACTCAAATGCGATTATTTAGTTATTTAATGTGAATTCATGTGACATCTATCAATCAGTATAAATCCAGTAGCTTCAAGGTCGATAGATATCGACCCGGAACGCGTTTTCGGTGCGGTCGATCAGGAGTGATACCGAGGCCTGGAAAAAACGAATTGAGGCTAAAATGGCGAAAATCACCGATTTGGAAGCCCAGGTCAGCCATTTGCAGGAGAGACTTTCCAGGTTGGGCGATGCCAGTCTGCGCATCAGCGAGAGCCTCGACGTCGATACCGTCCTGCGAGAGATCGTAGCAAGTGCCTGCGCATTGGCAAGCGCAGGATATGGCGTCATCACCACCTGGGACAGTACGGGACAGCTGCAGGATTTCGTCACCCACGGCGTGAGTGACGAGGATCACCAGAAGTATCTGAACCTGTCGTACGGAGAGAAACTGTGGGCGTACTTGCGAGAGGTCGCCGTCCCGCTCAGGTTCAAAGACCTTTCGGTCCATCTGGTCTCGCTCGGTTTTCCCGAGGATCCGATGATGGCGGGGAGCTACCTTAGTATGCCCGTTCGCCACCACGGCGCGCATGTCGGAAACTTCTACCTTCAGGGCAAGGAGGCCGGGCAGGAGTTCACCGATGAGGACGAAGGGTTACTGGCGCTGTTCGCGTCCTTGGCCGGGGCGTCGATAGCCAACGCCCGGAAGCATCAGGATGAAGTGCAGGCGAAAGCGGACCTGGAAGCGCTTGTCGACACCTCGCCTGTGGGTGTGGTGGTATTCGACGCCCAAAGCGGGCGGGTCCTGTCGTACAACCGGGAGGTGCGTCGCATCGCCGGCGACTTGCACATGCAGGGCCGTTTAATCATGGATTTGCTTGACATGGTAACCGTGCGGCGGGCGGACGGACGTAGAATCGAACCGGGAGAATACCAGACTCTGGTGCAGATATTACGCGAGTCCATTACGGTACGCGCGGAGGAGATCGTCCTCGAGATTCCGGACGGTAAAAAGGTCACGACGCTGATCAACGCCACACCCATCGTTTCCGAGCAGGACGAGGTTCTGTCGGTCGTAGTGACCATGCAGGATATGACGCCGCTCGAGGAGCAGGAACGTCAGCGGGCCGAATTCCTGCGCATGGTGAATCACGAACTAAGGGCGCCGCTTGCCACCATTAAAGGCTGTGCTACCACGGTATTGGGTTCCCCGTCCGCACTGCACCCGGCCGAATCGCAGCAGTTCTTCAGCATAATCGACGCGCAAGCTAATCACATGAGCGCGCTCATCAATGACCTGATGGACGCGGCGCACATCGAGACGGGCTTGCTTTCGGTGTCTCCCGAACCGGTGGATCTGGCCGTCGTTTTGGATCATGCGAGGAAAATGTTCACGGGCGAAGGGCATGGAAATCCCGTCCGGATCGACCTGCCTGCCGATCTGCCCAGGGTGCGGGCGGATCAGCAGCGCATCGTCCAGGTTGTCGGCAACCTGCTGTCCAACGCTGCAAAGCACTCGCCCGAATCGTCCACCATAAGTGTGGAGGCGGAGTTGAAGGACCTCCTCGTGGAAGTATCGGTCGTGGACGAGGGGTCGGGCATACCGACCGAGCGACTGCCTCGCCTGTTCAGGAAGTATGCCCGGAGCGACGGCGACGACCGCAGGGTCGGGACCGGTCTGGGCCTGGCCATTTGCAAAGGTCTGGTGGAGGCGCATGGCGGCCGCATCTGGGCCGAAAACGTGGTAGGGGGTTCCGGCACACGATTCACGTTTTCGATTCCGGTGGTCGAGGAGGCCGAGCCCGGAGTTCAGGCTGCGGCAGGCGCCAAGCCCCTTCGCCCGGCGCGCCCCAGCGATCAGAAGCCGCTCATCCTCGTGGTGGACGACGATCCCCAGGCACTGGGCTACACGCGGGGCGTACTGGAGAAAGCGGGATACCGCGCGCTTGTGACCGGCGACCCGGACAAGATACAGAACCTCATCGAGGCGCGCCGGCCCGACCTGGTGCTTCTTGACCTGTTGCTGCCCGGCAAAGATGGAATCGAACTGATGCAGAGCATGCCGGCACTGTCTGAACGGCCGGTCATCTTCCTGTCCGCATACGGAAGAGACGAGACGATCGCCAGGGCGCTGGAATCCGGCGCGGCAGATTACGTTGTCAAGCCGTTCTCTCCCACGGAACTGATCGCAAGGATCCGCGCCGCCCTGCGGAAGGACGCCGGGCCGCCCGAACCGTTCAATGTTGGCGAACTGGTCATCGACTACGACGAAAGGCGAGTGTTGATCCAGGGCGGGCAACTCAAACTGACGGCCACCGAGTACGATCTGCTCCGGATCCTTTCGACCAACGCCGGCAGGACTGTGACCTACGACCAAATGCTAAGGAACGTCTGGCAGAAGCGCAATACCGGGGATGCCAGGTTGGTACGCGCCGTAGTGAAGAGACTGCGCCGGAAGCTGGGCGACGACGTCAAGAATCCAAGGTATATATTCACGGAATCTCGCGTGGGTTACCGCATGGCTAAACCCGCTGAAGTACGTAAGCCTGATGGCGCTTCGTAGCTCAATG
>JAPOOT010000221.1 GCA_026713285.1 Gemmatimonadota bacterium
AGAAGCCACGGTACCCTTTATCGCGCGCTATCGCAAAGAACGAACGGGCTCGCTCGACGAAGTGGCCGTCACGGCGATCCGAGACCGGATCGTCCAACTCCGCGAACTCGAAAAGCGCAGGGCTTCGATCCTTGCCTCCCTAAAAGACCGCTCCCTGCTCAACGACGAGCTGGAATCGAAAGTACGCGCCGCGGAAACCCTGACCGCGCTGGAAGATATCTACCTTCCATTTCGTCCGAAGCGTCGCACAAGGGCCACGGCGGCCCGGGAAAAGGGCCTGGAACCCCTGGCGGAGCGCATATTCGGGCAAGAGGACATGGACCTGGAAGCGGAAGCCGCGGCATTCGTCGATCCGGAAAAGGAAGTCGCCACCGCGGAGGATGCCCTGTCGGGCGCTCGCGACATCATGGCCGAATGGATCAACGAAGATCCGACGGCGAGGTCTGCTTTGCGCCGGCTGTTCCACGAAAAGGCGGTTATCCGGTCCACGGTGGTAGCGGAAAAGGAATCATCGGGGATCAAGTTCCGGGATTATTTCGATTGGTCCGAGCCGGCTGTGAAAGCGCCTTCGCACCGCGTGCTCGCCATTCGGCGCGGAGAGAAAGAAGACGTGTTGCGCATGACCATCGCCCCGCCGGAAGGAGAGGCGATCGCAGGTCTCGAGAAACAGTTCGTCAAGGGTGAAGGCCCCGCGTCCGAGCAGGTACGCCTGGCCGTCTCCGACAGTTACCGCCGCCTGCTTTCGCTGTCTCTCGAAACGGAATTGAGGTCCCATGTCCGCCAGAAGGCCGAAGAAGAGGCGACCCTCGTATTTGCGCGGAACCTGCGGGAACTGCTGATGGCGCCTCCCATGGGCCGCCGCCGCATCATGGCGATCGACCCGGGTTTCCGCACGGGTTGCAAGATCGTCTGCCTGGACGAACAGGGAAAACTGCTGGACAGAGCCAGCATCTTTCCCCACTCGGGGGAGAAGAAGAAGGAAAGGGCGGCGCGGATCTTACGGTCCCTGCACGAGCAGTACGAGTTCGATGCCATCGCCGTCGGCAACGGGACGGCCGGGCGGGAGACGACCCAGTTCCTCCGTACGGTCGAGCTTGCCGGAGATCCGTCCATCGTGCTCGTGAACGAAAGCGGCGCTTCGGTCTATTCGGCGTCGGCCGTGGCACGGGAGGAATTCCCCAGACTGGATGTCACCGTACGCGGAGCGATTTCGATCGGTCGGCGGCTTATGGATCCCCTTGCCGAACTGGTCAAGATCGATCCTAAATCCATAGGCGTCGGGCAATACCAGCACGACGTCGACCAGGGGTCTCTGAAGAAGAGTCTGGACGACGTGGTGATGAGTTGCGTGAACAACGTGGGTGTCGAAGTGAATACGGCCAGCGCCCAGCTCCTGTCCTACGTGTCCGGCATCGGGCCCGCACTGGCGAAGCACATCGTTGCCCACCGCGAGACGGCGGGACCCTTCTCAGCGAGGACGGATCTGCAGCAGGTTCCGAACCTGGGCCCCCGGGCCTTCGAACAGGCCGCGGGCTTCCTGAGAATAGGGAACGGCGAGAACCCCCTGGATGCCAGCGCCGTCCATCCGGAAAGTTACGGTATCGTGGACCGGATGGCCAGCGACCAGAAGTGCGGGGTGAAGGATCTCATGGACGATGCCGAGATACGGAGCCGAATCGCGCTCGATTCCTACGTAAACGACACCGTGGGACTGCCTACCCTCGAGGACATCATGGTGGAACTGGCACGGCCGGGGCGCGACCCGCGCGACGCGTTCAAGCCGGTTGAATACACCGAAGGGATCCATACCATCGATGAAGTCAAGGAAGGGATGCGGCTCAACGGTGTCGTCACCAACGTCACGAACTTCGGCGCCTTCGTGGATGTCGGGGTCCACCTCGATGGGCTCGTGCATATCAGCCAGCTCGTGGACCGGTATGTCAAGCATGCGGGCGAAGCGGTCAAGGTGGGGCAGCAGGTAGAGGTGCGTGTGCTCGGTGTAGACCAGGAGAGAAACCGGATTTCGCTGTCCATGCGGGAAGAGCAGGGTCGGCAGAACGGAAAGCCGGATCGCCGAAGAAGGCGAAGGCCGGCGAAGAACAAGCAGGCAGCACAGGCCGACGGCGGCCAAACGGATAAGTCCGAACAACCGGTCGCGGCGGGCGAGCCGGAGGCATCTGCACCGGAGGCGTCTGCAAAGGTGGATTCACAAAAGAAACGACGGAACAGGAAGCCCCGAAGCAAAGCGGCCGGTCACGCCGGCGCTCGTGCCCCGGCCCGGGAAAGGGTCCTCACGGTCGATCACCTCCGCAAGCTGAACCGGAAATTGTAGCTGA
>JAPOOT010000481.1 GCA_026713285.1 Gemmatimonadota bacterium
CGCAAATACCGTATCATCAGTTCCAGTCCGCCATGGGAGGTCAGGCGTTCGGAGGTGAAATCGATCTCCAGATTGCCATTGACGCGCGCGTGCAAATCCTTTTTCTTTCGTCTCACTGGCAGGGGCCTTTCTTTTTCGGTTTAAAGAGGTAGCAGATATCTGCTTGAACACCCTCTTAATATATTGAAAAAAAAGGTCTTACGCCAGTAAATACTTCCCTCGAAAAGGTGAAAAACCCCCTCTTTTTTGTCGAATCAAGGTTAAAAAGACCATACTTGATCTCCGACTTCGCAGTAACGATTGGTACAAATACATTACACATGAAGTTGAACGAGGTGGTTACTTCAAAATAGCACCGGATGGTGAAATGGCGAGAGTCGGTAATGCCGTTAATGACACGTTTTTTACACTCAGCCAACTAATCATTAGTATGTCACCCCAAACCAGAAACGACACTCTTGATCGCCAAACAAGGCAAAATATCTCAGTCGCTGTGGATTTACAAAAAAAGGTCTGTGTATTGGTTTGTGACCATGCAACCAATCAGAACATCATTGACACCTTTAAAGAAACTAAGGTGAATTGTAATAACGTACCTGCAAGTTACTACGAAGTTCCGGAAATACCTCAACCTGATCAGATTCCTCAGGATGCTGATGAACCACAAGATTACACGGGGATTGAGAACGAAACGCCAGATCTCCCCAAGTAACCAGATTAGAGACTGGAGTTTGGAGGCTGTTCATGCAGAATTTACAACTCAACTGGACTAAATGTCAGGAAGATGTCTGGTGCAAACTTAATTCTGTTAATCTGGATCATTCACATTTCAATTACACGGAAGGTGTTTACATTATCTGGCATGGAGGGTTGAATCCGGCGGTAGTGTATGTCGGCAAAGGGGTTATCAAGGATCGTCTGGCAGAGCACAGAAATAGTCCTGAAATACAGCAATTTGCACAAATGAATCTTTATGCAACCTGGGCTAATGTAGTCGAGTCGTTTCGCGACGGTGTTGAAGCTTATCTGGCTGATGTTTGGAAGCCAAAAGTCGGTACGCATCATCCAACCGCTACGCCTATTGCTGTAAATTCTCCATGGTAGTTAATCGAACAAACGACCATCTCAGATCTTCTAAACCTCAACTACCTCCGCAATAGATAAATCGACAGGAACGGAGCCTTCAGTCACCTGTACAATGCAGTATACGTGATTAGATCTCCGACCGGAGGGAACACCCCATGCCCATCGTAGACTTTCACAACCACGTCTATCCACCAGCCTACGTCGAAGAAATCCGGGAAGGACCGAGCGCTTACAGGGTGACGGACGACGAGGACGGCAATCCGGTCCTGCATTCCCCCGGCGACTACAACATCCTCGTACCTGGTCACCGGCTCATGGACGTGCGCCTGGAAGTGATGGCCGAAGCCGGGGTCGACACCCACCTCATCACCTTCACGGCGCCCGGCACGCTCATCGAGACGCCGGAACGGTCCGCCGTGCTGAGCGGCAAGATCAACGACCTCTTCGCCGAAATTCAGCGCGAACATCCCGACCGTTTCCCCGCACTGGCCACCCTTCCGCTCAACAATGCGAAAGCCTGCGCCGCCGAACTCGAACGGGCCGTGGGCTCGCTGGGCCTGAAGGGGGCCTGCGTGTACAGCAATGCCAACGGCGTCGCGCTGAGCGATTCGCGGTTCTGGCCCATGTACGAGGTGGCGGACGATCGCGAAATGGTCGTTTTCATCCATCCCACCTTCCCCCTGGGCGTGGAGGCCATGAAGGACTACATGCTCATGCCCGCGGTCGGGTTCCTGATGGATACGACCCTGGCCACGGCGAGCCTTCTGTTCAGCGGCGTGGTGGAGCGGTTTCCGAACATTCGCTGGGTACTGGGCCATCTCGGAGGCGCCGTACCGTACCTCGCCGAGCGCTTCGACCGGTGCTACGAGGCCTTTCCCCAGTGCCGCGCCAACCTGGAGCGCCATCCCACCGAATACCTGAAGAGCCAGTTCTACTACGACACGGTCAATTTCGACGTGGACGCGCTGCACTTCGCCCTGGGCTTCGCCGGCGCCGAACGCATACTGGCCGGGAGCGACTATCCCCACCAGATCGGAAGCATGCCGAAGATGATCGAGAGCATCAACGCCCTGGACCTGCCGGAGAACGACCGGACCGCCATACTCGGGGGAAATGCGATCCGGCTGCTCGGACTTTGATCGAACCGGATATCTGTGACCGGACCGCGGCCGCGAGAAACTATAGATCGGGACGCTGAAACCATGGACCTCAAACTCCGGGGAAAAAGGGCGATTGTCACCGGCGGAAGCCGGGGCATCGGGAGGTGCTGCGCGCTGGCCCTGGCGCGGGAAGGCGCCCGCGTATGCGTTACGGCCCGGAACCGTCCTTTGCTCGACGAGGCGGTCCGCGACATAAACGCGGCGGGTGGCGAAGGTTTTGCGGTCGCGGCCGATCTGACTTCGCCGGATGATTGCCGAAGGGTGGTCCAGGAGGTAGTTGACACCTTCGGCGGTATCGACACGCTCATCAACAGCGCCGGGGCCGCCCGGGGTGGAGACATCCTGGCGCTGCCCGCTGAGCAGATCGAGGAGGGGATGGCGCTCAAGGCCCACGGATACCTGCGGATGTCGCAACTGGTGATCCCGTACATGCAGAAGAACCGTTGGGGTCGCATCGTCCATATCGCCGGCAGCGCGGGAACGAGTCCGGACCGCGTCAACATCCCGCTAAGCCTGGCCAACATCGCCGTCCTGAACTGCACCCGGGCCCTGTCCGACGCGGTATCCGGCGACGGTATCCTGGTCAACGCCATCTGTCCCGGACTGACGAACACGCAGAGAGCCCGGGACGTGCAGCAGGCGGAGGCCGACCGGCAGGGCCGCGACGTCGAGGCCCTGCTTCGCGAAGCCGGCGAAGGGCTTCCCGCCGGACGCATCGCGGAACCGGAAGAGATCGCCGACGTGGCGACTTTCCTGGTATCGGAAGCCTGTTCTTACGTCTTCGGTACCGCCGTCTACATGGATGGCGGCGGGAGACGGGGCATTCCTTGAACATCCCTGTTCGGAATCTATCAAACCTGAAATGAACTTGAAATGGACCCTAATGAACTCGAC
>JAPOOT010000287.1 GCA_026713285.1 Gemmatimonadota bacterium
AGACGCACGCAGACCGGGCGGCCATTCTGGGAGAGATAAAGACCCTTCGCGAGGAGATGCACGCAGATCGGGATACCTTGCGCGAAGAGATGCGCGCAGACCGGGCGGCCATTCTGGGAGAGATAAAGACCCTTCGCGAGGAGATGCACGCAGATCGGGATACTTTACGCGAAGAGATGCGCGCAGACCGGGATACATTACGGGAGGAGATGCACGCAGACCGGGCGGCCATTCTCGGAGAGATCAAAGAACTACGGCTGGAGATGCACGATATGAACGGCCGCTTCGTCCGGGTAGAAAGCCATCTGGGTATCTCCGCTTCGAACAGTTACAGGGGGGCTGAATGAGGGAGGCCGGCGAGGTGATCGCAAGGGTCAGGAAGTCGATGCGCTCTGCCGGATCCGGTGCAGCATGGCAATGAGGTGATCACGAAAGACGCTGCCGGCATTGTGTTCGAACGGAAGATGGTGGCAGATGCGCGGCGCGAACACCGCCGCATACCAACCGAATCCTTCCTGGACGAAGTCCTGTGGCCGCGCCAGGTAACCGACGGTCTCGTTGGCGTATCCGATGACCATGGTGTGTGCGAAGGGTGACGCCGACTGGACCTGTTTGCCGTAGGTCAGGAACAGCTCGAGCGGATGGGCGAGCAGCACGGCGTCGTTGATGCGCATCCACGAAACGTGGAACTCCAGCCTCTGGGGATGGGGGCCGTCAAGCAGTTCGAGCCGATGCGCGCGCCAGTCCGCTTCGAACCGGAGTTTTCGAAGTTCGCCGGGTTCCGTGTCGCGCTTGGAGGTCTTGAGGCGATTCCGGTAATCGTCAAGCTCGGTTTCCAGCACGGCGCGGTCCGGCACGGCTGTGGGCAGGGCGATTTCGTAGGTGTCGCCGTCCAGATCCACGTCGTCGTGGGTCTCGATGCCATCCAGAGCCGGGAGGACGTGATCGCAAAGGAGTGAACCGTTCGCCTTCATCATCTCCATGCCTTCGCCGAATCCCCGGCAATTGAGATCGCCGCAGCTGCCCTGGAAGAACAGTGCCCGCATGCCCACCCGTTCACTTTCCATCTTACCGATGGCGTCGGCCGGATAGTCGCCGCAGATTACGGTGTCGGCGCCGAGCGTGACGGGGTGGGCGCCGAAGTTGATCACGGCCGCGCGCATCCGTCCCCGGGTGTCGTCGATGCGCATCAGCAGCGCTTGATCGTCAGCCTCGCCTCCCTCGTCGACCCGGTTGACGGAAAGACCGGGAACGGGCGTCCCGCCGAACCCCACGCGTCCGGGTTCCAGGTTCGACACGGCCTGCCCGATGGCGTCGGCGAACCGCCCGGGCAACGCCGTCGTGTATGCCTCGTCCCATTTCCCCCAGGCCACGGTCTTCATGGTGGCCGGACCGGAATGGGTATGGGTGTTGGTGATGACCACGCGGGACGGATCGAGTCCGAATCGGCCTCGGACGATGCGGTGGGTTTCGTCGACGAGGGAACGGTCGGTCCAGACCAGGTCGTTCGATGTCCATACGCAGGTACGATTGCCGTCCGACAGCGCCAGGGCCGTGGCGTGGAGGTCCTGGTGGACCGCGGTGGACCGCCGCTCGATATAGGGGCCATAACCGCAGAGCTCAACGCCCGTGGGCGGCGTGATGACGGTTCGGCCCGTGCCGAAATGCAACTGGGGCATGGTGGGTTCTGATTTGAGGTGGCGCGGAATTGGACGGACGCTCAGTCCGAGAACCGGATCGTCTCGCCCGTCTTTACCGATTCGGCCTCCGCGTGGCAGATCCGTAGCGCGTCGCGGGCCGCGGCGGCAGACACCAGATCGGGTTCCGTTCCGTTTTCAAGCGCATTGATGGCGTAGCCCAACTGGGCCTCGAAGGCCTCGGGGAATTCGATCTCGGGTTCGGTTCTCGCGCCGTCCGGCGTATAGAGCGTGACCGGCCGGTCCGAGAGCACGTTGTACCAGAGCGTGCCTTCCTCGAAATAGGCGTCGTAGCCGTGTTCGAAGGCGGCCGAACTGATTGCCCCGCACTGGGAGGAGACGGTGAGGTCCCGGCTTTCGTACCCATACTGCGTGTTCAGGTAGAGCACGTATCCGTTCGGACTCGTCATGCCATCGGCGTGGACGCTGTCCGGCATGCCGAAGAGGTAGCGCAGGTAGTCGGTGTCGTGTATGTGCAGGTCGATCCCCGCCGCCCCCGTGCGCTCGTAGTCTCCGAACCAGTTGTCCTCGCCCCACAGGGGCTTGGAGATGACCCGCTTGAGGTGCAACCCGAGGAGGCGTCCGTAGCGTCCATCGTCGATGGCTGCCTTGAGGAACGCGAATTCGGGGAAGAACTTCAGCACGTGGGCGACCATCAGGGTCCTTCCGGTTTCTCCGGCCCGGGCGATCATGCGGTCCGCTTCGTCCAGTCCGAGGGCGATGGGTTTCTCGACGAGGACGTGTTTGCCGGCATCCAGCGCGCGCAGGACGACGTCGTGGTGCAGGGCCGTGGGCAGGCAGACGTCGACCAGGTCGATATCCGGGTCGCCCAGTACCTCGTCGATATCGGTGCAGGTACGGATCCCGGTCAGGTCCTGTACGCCGCCGCCGCCGCCGAAGTTGCCCTGGATGTGCCGCCAGTCGCCGCTCAGCTTCCGCTCGTCCCGGGTGCAGATGGCTCCCACCTCCGCGTTGGCCAGGTTCCTGATCGCCATGAAGTGGGTCGTGCCCATGAATCCGATGCCCAGTATGCCGATGCGTATCAAGTCTGTTCCTCCTTTGAACGGGATGCGCGCATCTTTCACGCGCCTTCTTCTTCGGGGATGGTTCTTACTTTCTTCGAGGTCCCGGTCTCTCTCTCAGAATACTTAAGTCCGTCGCGGACGGCGTGAACAGCAGTTGACCGTGTTTCCGGTAACCGCCGATGAGGGCCTGTGCCTCCGGTGAGGTGACATATTCTATGAGCGCGCGCGCGTGCCCGTACTTGACATGCGGCCAGCGCTCAGGGTTGACGGCGATCATGCTATAGGGGTTGTGCAGCGGGGGATCGTATTCCACCAGGACCCGCAGGTCCACCGTTTCCCGCAGGGCCAGGTAGGTGCCCCGGTCGATCAGCACGTAACCGCGTTTCTCGTCCGCCATGCGCAAAGTGGCTGCCATGCCCTGGCCCACCTCCACGTACCAGTGTCCGGCAGGCTCGGTCCCGGCGATGGTCCAGATCTCCCGCTCCTTCAGGTGGGTGCCGGAAAGATCGCCCCGTGAGAAAAACAACGCTTCCTTGCGCGCGATGGTGACGAAGGCGTCGGCGACTTTTTCCGTTCCTGCGATCCCGGCCTGATCGGCGGAAGGCCCGACGACCACGAAATCGTTGTACATCACGCCCCGGCGATTCACGCCGAAGCCGGCGTCGACAAAGGCTTCTTCCAGCTTTGGAGCGTGTACGAGTACCGCGTCCACGTCGCCATTTTCGGCCAGCTTCAGCGCCTTTCCCGTGCCGACGGCGATGACGTCCACCCGAATCCCACCGTCAGGTTTTCGTTCAAACGGCGGCAGGAGGATGTCGAGCAGGCCCGAATCGTGGGTGCTGGTGGTCGTTGCCAATTTCAGGCGTGGCTGCGCTTCCGCATCGGGCGCGGTTACTGTGACGGAGGCGACTGCCACAACAATGAGCAGGGGAAATAGACGACGAAGACGCATGCTGTGGACCGATCCGTGGTCGGCGTTACTCGGGCGGACCGTCAGTTCAACCTGAGCATGAACATGACGCGAAGGCGCGTTCGCCACGCGTTGTTAGCCACGGGCGAGACGAGTGTCTCGGGGGAATCGTACTTGCGGGTGTACAGGTGGATATCGACCGTCAGCTTTTCGATAAGATGATGGCCGAAGAAGAGGGCGGCGCCTCTCGTATTGGTCTGGGTGTAGTCGATGTTGCTGAAGGGTGCAAGCGTGGCGTCCTGCTGCATGAGAAAGGCCTGGAACCCGGTCCGGGTATCGCCGACCTTCCCCGTGCTGCCGTACATCACCGAACCCGTGATTCCGTGCCGCATGTCGTCGGCTCCGGTGTTGAGTACGTAGTCGGCGTTCAGCGCCAGCGGCCGTCCGTTCACGGTCTGGGTGTACTGGCCGCTGAAGTTGATCATCCTGAATTCGGACAGGTATCCGGTGCGGTCCGCGTTGGGCCGGTTGGAATTCGCCGCAACGATCAGCGCGGGAGACCTCAGGTTCTGAGAGGCAAAGAGGGAATCCGCGCCCCCCACGGTATAGTAGGCGACGGCCAGCGTCTGGGACCTGCCGGGCTGGGTAAAACGGGCCATGGCCTGTCCCCCCAGGAAATAGGTACGGTCGAGGTCCTTCACCGCAGAGGCCAACTGGTTGATCATGAACTGGCCGAAATTCAGGCCGAAGGTCGCGGAACCGTCTGCGCTCTTCGTAGTGATCTGCTGGGCCAGTCCCTCCGGCGAGAGATCGCTGTCCAGGACGACCTGGGTAGGCCGGAAGAAGGGCAGGGGAAACTTGCCCGCGGTCAGGGTGAGCGAGGGATTGGGCCTGATGCGCGCGTACATCCAGGATATATGGGGGCTCTCGCGTACAAACAGGTCTCCGTAACTCATCCAGTCTGCAACGGTGATGGCCTTGGAATTGCCCGTCATGACCTTGCCGGTCACGTCGATGCGGTCCGACACGCGCAGCGTAGCATTCAGGAAGGCCCCGTACATGAAGCGGTTGACCGCCCGGCTGCCGTCCTGATAGTCGCCCTGCAGCCGCGATCTGATCATCCCGTTCCAGGAGAAACGGTCTTCTTCCTGGGCGGCGACGGGAGCGACGGTAACAACGTTCGTCACCACGGTGAGAAAAAGGACGCACAATAGAAAGAATCGGATCGGCATGGGTTCATACCCTCCAGTGTCCCCGTTCTTTTTTGCAACGTACAGTGGGCCGGAATCGCCGAAACACGCTGGAAATCAATCCAGTAAACAGAGGTGAGTCTTGAACAAGGGATAGTATGGACGCGGTGATTTCGTGTCAAGAATTATCGAAAGGTCTTCTGCCCACGTCGCATGGAACCGAAAAGGCGTCATCGATCAGGTCCGGCCATCCGATGACCGGTGGGCGACAGACGGCGTCCGGGGGACGACAGGCAGCGTCCGGGGAACTGCGTCAGGCATAATGTTAGAATGAAGCAGGCGGTTCGGGTGTATCCAGATTGTATACACATATCCGGACGGCACGGCAACACGGGTTCCGTTACTTTAGGGTTGTCAGGACACCTTCGGCCGGGTATATTCGACTTCGTTATCGAATCGGACCATCCAGGCGGTATCGGGTGGTTTGATTTCGACCGCGGCCTACGATTATTCACGGCCGTGTCCATTCATCCCAGGGAGAACATTCATGTTGAACAGTTTCACGGAGAAAGTCGACTCCGGCCTTTCCCGTCGCCGTTTTCTCACGGGTGCGCTGGCGGCCGGCGCCGCACTCACACTGGCCGATCGCCTTGCCCTGGCCCAGACCATGGCCTCGAGCGGCCTTACCGCCAAAGACATCCACGGGATCGGCGTCGAGCCGGGTTTCGTCCGCATGGCGCTGAACGAAAACCCGATCGGGCCGTCTCCGATGGCGCTTAAAGCCATCGCCGAGAACATGTTCAAGATCAACCGGTATTCCTTCGGCGGCGGGGACATAACTGGCGCGCTGGCTGAATTCGACGGTATCGAGTTGCCGCCTCCCCGCGAGATGCCCGCGGGTATGCGCGGCATGGGCGGCGGCGGGGGATTCCGTTTCAGGCGGCGGACGCCCTTCTTCATCACGGCGGGTTCCGGCGCGCTCCTTACCCAGATCGCCCTGGCCTACCTGAGCAAGGGTGGAACCGAGGTGATCGAGGCGGACATGGGGTATGGCGACGTGTCGGGCGAAGCCGAGGACTACCAGGAAGCGGGTATCGACGTGAGCATCAACCGCGTGCCCGTGAAGGACCACAAGCACGACCTGGACGCCATGCTCGCGGCGGTCACGCCGAAGACGTCCGTTGTGGTCATCACCAATCCGAACAATCCGACCGGCACGCTGCTGTCCTTTGAAGAAACCGAGAAGTTCGTGGACGCCGTGCCCGAGAACGTGCTCGTGGTCATCGACGAGGCCTACATTCACTTCGTCAAGGACCCGGCGTACCAGACCGCGGCGTCGCTTGCCACCACGCACGACAATGTGATCGTCACGCGGACCTTCTCCAAGGTCTTCGGCATGCCGGGCATGCGCCTCGGATACGGGATCTGCAGCCAGGCCATCCAGGAGAAGCTCGGGTTTTACAGTACGGGCCGCGCCAACGCCCTGGCCTACGCCGCGGGCGAGGCTTCGCTCAAGGACAGGAGCCACTACGACCGTTCCAGGGCCGTGGTACAGAATTTCCGGGATCGGCTGGAAGAAGAATTCACGAAGATGGGACTCGAATACATCCCGTCCGAAAGCAATTTCATGATGGTCGACCTGGGCAAGCCGTCTATGAACATCATGCGGGAGATGTTCCGCAAGGGCGTCATGGTGACGAACCGGCGCAGGGAGCAGATGCCCACGTGGATTCGCGTATCCTCCGGCGACGAGCGGGAAACGGAAGTCTTCCTCAACGTGCTGAAAGAAGTCCTGGGTAAAACCAGCTAGCAGCACGGGGCCGCCAATGTCGCAAATCCGCCTGCCCCTGGTCGTTACGTGGGGCCTGGTCGTCCTGTGGTTCGTGCTGGACGTCACGGCCCTAATGGCGGGCGTTCCATTCAGTATCAACTGGACCATTCCGGCCGCCGCGGCCTGGCTTTCGGTCATATGTCTCCGCGCGGGCAGAGGTTACGGCGGTTTCCTGTCCGCGGTACTGCTCTATACGGCGGGCGTCCGCCTGCTGATCATACTGCTGGCGATCCTGGGCAAGACGACCGGGCTCGATGGCGCGTACTTCACCTGGGGACGCAGCGCGCTATTCGGCCTGGTCATTCCCCATGCCGTGCTGTGGCCGGTCGCCACCTTTATCGCGGGTACGCTGATCTGGCCGGTGACGGCCCTGGTTATGCGCCGGAGACAGGTATCCTATCGAGGCGCGGCCATGGGCGTTTTGATCATCCTTCTGCTTGTCTTCATCGGCCTGCCCTACCTGATATCGACCCTGTACACCGGCAGCGTGGGACCTCGGCGCAAGGCGCAGGACACCCCCGCGGACCACGGGCTGGTCTACGAGGACGTCACGCTGACGACTTCCGACGGCCTGAAACTGGCCGCATGGTACGTCCCGAACGAGACCGGCCGGGGCACGGTCATTTACTGTCACGGCCATCTCAACCACAGGGGACAGATGCTCGACCAGGCAGCCTTTATTCATGAAAACGGCTTCAATGGGCTCCTGTTCGATTTCCGGCGGCATGGGGACAGCGAAGGCAACCTTACGACATTCGGCTATTTCGAGTGGCGCGATGCGCAGGCGGCCCTGAGATATGCGGTCGACGTGCGGGGAGAGCAAGGTCCGGTCATTTTGTGGGGCATTTCCATGGGCGCGGCCACCGCGTTGCTCACGGCGGCGGAAGAGCCCGAGATCGACGCCGTCATCGCCGAAAGCAGTTTCTACGCGGCCTCCGAAACGCTGCGCGGCGACCTGAACCGGATGTTCGGCCTGCCCACGGTGCCCTTCGGGTTTCTGACGGGAACCATTACGGAACTCCGGGTGGGCATCAAGATCGATGACCTGGACGTCGGCCGCGCGGTGTCCGGCCTGAAGGAAGCTTCCGTGCTTCTGGTGGGCGGCACGGCGGACCGCCGCATGCCGGTATCGAACAACGAACGGCTATACGACCGGATTCCCGGAACGCGCAAGGAGATCTACGTGGCGGAGGGCGCGACCCACGGCGACATTTGGGAAATGGACCGTGAAGCGTACGCGGAGACAGTCCGGCAGTTCCTGAAAAGATCCGGTTTGCTCGATGGCCCTGAACCGTCGGCCAACGAGGAAACCGCGGAAGAAACGCTGTAGATTGCGTTGCAGGTTGGCTGCTGATTGCGCGGCAGATAACGCTGCAAGCAGCGCTGCGGATAACGCGGTAGATAACGCTGCAAGTAGCACTGCAGATTACTCAGAAGAAATAAGGGGAACAGGCGTGAGCGAACCCGTGTTTCAACCCCTGTCGTCCTACCAGGAATATCCTCCCGACGAGATGGAGCGGCGGGCCGAAGCATTCTACCAGGCGCTTCTCCGCCGGCGCACGGTCCGTGAATTCTCCGACCGGCCCGTGCCGAAATCGATCATCGATCACTGCATTCTGGCGGCCGGCACGGCGCCCAGCGGCGCGAACATGCAGCCGTGGCATTTTGCCGCGGTGTCCAGCCCGGAGATCAAGGCGACGGTCCGCGTCGCCGCCGAGCGGGAGGAACAACAGTTCTACCAGGAGAAGGCGCCGCAGGAGTGGCTCGACGCACTGGCCCCGCTGGGTACCGATCAAAACAAGCCATTTCTGGAAACGGCGCCTTGGCTGATCGCCATCTTTGTACAGCGCCGCGGCATGCTGCCCGACGGACGGAGCGTAAAGCACTATTACGCCCTGGAATCGGTGGGCATCGCCACGGGGATGCTGATCGCGGCGGTGCACCACGCCGGCCTGGCGTCGCTCACCCACACCCCGAGTCCCATGAACTTCCTGAACCGGCTGCTGGGCAGGCCGGCCAACGAGCGGCCCTTCCTGCTCCTGGTCGTCGGCTACCCGGCGGAAGGCGCGGAAGTGCCGGTAATTACGAAAAAGCCCCTGGACGACATTGCCACGTTCGCCTGAAGCGCGGTGCAGGTGCATGAAGCGCGGCGCGGCGGCCTGAAGCGCGGTGCAGGTGCATGAAGCGCGGCGCGGCGGCTTGAAGTGCGGCGAAGCAAGGGAACTAAGGAGGTATCATGCGCGGATCGATCGTACCGGTGGTTACACCCTTCAGGAACGGGTCGCTGGACCTGGACGGACTGGCCGGACTGGTCGATTGGCAGATCCGGAGCGGTTCCCACGGCGTTTCGGTTCAGGGGACGACGGGCGAGCCGGGTTCGCTGTCCCTCGAAGAGCGCAAGGAGGTGATCCGCGCCGCGGCCGCTGCGGTGGACGGCAGGGTGCCCTTCGTTCCGGGCAGCGCCTCCGCCAACCACGAAGAGTCCATCGAACTCTCCCGCTTCGCGCAGGCCCATGGCGCCGACGCGCTGCTGTTCATCGCGCCGTACTACAGCCGGCCCGGCCAGGAAGGGATATATCGTCATTTCGACGCGTTGGCCAAATGCGTGGACCTTCCCGTAATCCTGTACAATATCCCGGGCCGTACGGCCGTCAACATCGAGATCGATACCGTGGCGCGGCTGAAGGAGGCCAACGACAATCTCATCGGCGTCAAGGAGTCGAACAAGGATTTCGAGCACATCAACCGCCTGTTGCACCGCATGGGCAGGGACTTCCTGGTGTACTCGGGGATCGAACTGCTTTGCTATCCCATTCTCGCAATCGGCGGGGCGGGATTCGTGAGCGCAACGGGCAACCTGATGCCAGTGGAAGTCGCGCGGCTGTACGACCTGGTCCAGGAAGGGAAATGGCTGGAGGCGCGCGAACTCCACTATCACATGATGACGCTCAACGACGCCGTGTTCATGGAGATCAACCCGGTTCCTGTCAAGACGGCCCTGGGCATGATGGGCAAGATCAGCCCGGAGGTCAGGCTGCCCCTTGCGCCGTTGTCAGACCGCAACCGCGAAAAACTGCGCGGGATCCTGGCGGACTACGGGCTGATCCGGTAACCGGCCGCGGCGCGAAGCCATCGGCTGTCGGCCCGCTTTCCGGTACGCACATGTCGAATACACCCTACCGTCTGCATTACAACGAGAACCCCCTCGGTCCCTCTCCGGAGGTGATGGATCGGATCCGGGATCACCTGGCGGGACTCAGCCTCTACCCGCACCGGGACGACGAGGCGTTGCGAGACTGCCTGGCGGCGTTCTACGGCAGGGGATTGACGCCCGTCCACCTGTTCTCGACATACAGCGGCTCCGAAGCCCTGGATCTCATCGCGCGGGTTTTCCTGAATCCGGGCGACGAGGTCATCGTCTGCGGACCGACCTTCCACGTTTACGCCCGGACGGCCGAATGGCAGGGCGCGAAGATCGTCGACGTACCGCTGGACAACCAGGATTTCAGCGTCCGGGTCGACGCGGTCATGCGGGCGGTGACGCCCCGGACGCGCCTGGTCTACGTGGGCAATCCCAATAATCCGACGGGGTCGATCGTCACCCGGGACGACATGGAACTGCTCCATATGGGGCTGCCCGACCAGGCGACCCTGGTATCCGACGAGGTATACCACCAC
>JAPOOT010000455.1 GCA_026713285.1 Gemmatimonadota bacterium
CACGTCTTCGTGGTTTGCGATCACCAGGTTGACGGTGGTAAACATGCCGGGTCTCAGCTTGCCTTGCCGATCCCGGATTTCCACCGTGACCTTTACCGTTCCGCTCTGGGGATCCACGACGGGACTGATCCGGGCGACCCGGCCCGCGTGGGTCTGGTCCGATCCCTCGACATTGATGCGCACGGACTGACCGGGCCGAACCTGTCCGATATCCTTTTCGGGCACGAATATGCGGGCGAGCAGCGGATCGAGATCCGCCGTCCGGAATACCACGTCATTCGCGTTCACCAGGTTTCCCACCTCGATCAACCGCTCCGTGATTATGCCGGAGAAAGGACTTCGAATCGTAGCGTATTCCAGTTGAAGCTTCGCCGACTCGTACTGGGTCTGTGCGGCCTCGTACTGGAACTTAGTCTGTTCGAACTCCTGGCTGCTGAGCAGTTCCTGATCCAGCAGTTCCTGGGACCGATTGTAGTTCGATTCCAGGCTGTTCATGTTCACTTCCCGCTCCTTGAGCGTCAATTCCAGCGTGTCGGTGTCGAGCTGGGCCAGTGGCTGCCCTTCCTCCACGCGGTCGCCCTCCTCGACCAGGATGGTTTCCACGAGCCCCTGCGTGCGGGAGACCACGTCCACGTGCCGCTCCGCCTCCAGCGAAGTGTAGGTCAGCAGCGTCGCGGCGATATTGCCCCGGCCCACGGTTTTCACTTCGACCGGTATGGAAGCGCCGGTGCGCGCCATCGCGCCCATGCCGGGCCTGCCGCCGCGCTGAGCCTGATCTCCATTTTCCTCCGCCTCCTCGCCGCCGCCGCAGGCGAGCGTGCCCGCCAACGCCAGTGCCATCGACCAGGAAGCCAGTTTCCCTATCCCGAACCGCTTGAACATGAACTGCTCCTTCAAATGTTAGACCCGGTGCACAACGGTCTCTTGATTTTCCTGCCCGCCTGCCTGCCCGCCCTGCGGGCTTTCCTTGCTACCTCGAAAGGACCCGGCCATCCGGACACGCCGTTGAATGGCGCGACGCCGGCCACTTCGGCCAGCCCCGCTATCTTCGACGGTATCCGCTTCTGAATCGCTCCTTGATCATGGTGAAGAACTTCGTCTGCTGTTCCGGGGTCAGCACGTCTTTGTGCGCCACGATGTAATCGAAAACGATGGCCTCCCGTTCCGCCTGGAGCGAATCCATCTGCGCCTTGACCCGGTCGATCTCTCCGCGGTCTGCATCCGGCGCCATCAGCAGATCGTACAACTGGTCGCGTTTTTCTCGGTAACCTTCCCGGTAGGGCGTCAGTTGATCGCCGAGTCCGGAACGCATTTGCCTGACCTGTTCCGCCTGTGTTTCAGTGAGTCCGAGCCGTTCGGTGATGGACATCCTTCCCTCGCGTCGGTCATCCCGGCCGCGCCGTTCGTCGTCACCCCAGCGGTGATAGGCGCGGGTGGCCAGAGAGGCCAGGTTGATGACGGTCAGCAGGACCACGCCCCATATGATCAGTTTCTTCTTCATCTGCCCGGATCGTTCCTCGATTTTGCCGTCAGATTGAACGGCTTTCGTCCCGGTGTGTTCGCTCATCTGCCGGATTAATCCCCGATTTCGTCCAGGTCCGGCAGCAGATAGTCCAGCTCGACAGACTCGGCCGAAATTTCCTGAAGATCATCGGCAAAAGAGAACGCCAGTATACCCGTTTCCGATGGTATCGGCTCGACCTGAGCCGCTTCTCCGTCGGGGCCGCTGCCGAGATAGGCGCCGATCACGATTCCGGCGGCCATCGAGACGGCCATCAACGCCGGCCGGACGAGTAAGGCGATCCGCGTCCCGACCGTCGGGCCGGGTTCGATGGAGTCCTCGCCCAGAAGAGCCGCCTCGAAACGCGTACGCAGCCGCAGGGTAGGTCCGGTCACGTGCAGAAGGCTATCTGAATGCCAGGCTTCCCGCAGCGCGTCTACCCGTTCACGGCATCGGGGGCAGGTACGCAGGTGCGCCTCGCACCGTACCCGTTCTTCCGACGGAAGTTCTCCGTCGATGTAGAGGATGATTCGATCTTCGAGGTGACGATGATTCACGATGGAAGCCCGCCTGGTCATAGTCGTGTGGGTCAATGGGACGGTGCCACTGCCCGACGGTGCGTTCACCACCGGACGACGCGGTTGCTACCCGCCCTGTCCCTTCCTAATGTGCTTAGACAATCCATCCGCTTCAACCATTCGTTTTTTGTGCATTGCCCCGGGGCTGGATCGCGGCATACGTCTAAAGATCGCCCAGCAGCGGCCGCAGACGCTTGCCGAGGTTCGTCTTGGCCCGGTGCAGCAGGGACTCCACCGCGGAAGGCGAACATTCCATTACCCGGGCGATGGACTTGTAAGGCATTCGTTCGAAATGGGAGAGGATCAGGGCGGTACGCTGTCTTTCGGGAAGCGCGTCGATCGCCTTCCCGACGATGCGTTCCCTGTCCGCCTGCTGAAGTTCCTCCTCTGCTCCGACGCTCCGGTTACCGTGCGACGTCGCTTCATCGGCGCCTTCGTTCCAGAAGTCCAGGGCAAGCCACTGTAACCGGCGTTTCCGGCGCCGGACGTTCAGGCACTGGTTTACCGCGATACGGTAGAGCCAGGTGCCGGGGTCGGCGTCCCCTCTGAACCGGTCGTATGCTTCCATGGCCCGGACGAAAACCTCCTGGGTAATGTCCTCCGCCTCCTGCGGATGTTCCATGAGCCGGTAGCAGGTCTGGTAGATGCGCGCATGCCAGGCATCGAAGAGCCTTCGAAAGACCTCCTGCCGGTCTTCGGGAGCGTCTTCCCGGCGATCTCCGGATTGCTGGTTTTCGGCCACTGGCAACGGCACCTTTCAGTCGGTCCTGGCGGATCTGGGAAAACACGGGCGCCGTCAACAATACTGCGGGACGGACCATGAAATCCGCGGGCTATCTAACCCTTGCGCCTCGAACGAACGGTCGCTATAATTAAGACGTTCGAAAAACTACATGATTCCATCTGACGAACGCAATGGAACGCGATGCGACGGACCGTTCGACGGAGACCCCACGTCTTCCAGGGCTTTCGCCGGACCCGGTTTCCATCCAGAATATACCATTTGAACGCAGATTTCTTGTCTATATGTTGACCCGCCCGAATGCGGAGAAGCCACGAAGCCTGCGCGACAGGGCATGACGGAGGTGGACATGTCACCCATTACCGACGAACAGATGGCATTCTTCGAAGACCAGGGTTACCTGATGGCGAGGGGGCTGCTGGACCAGGAGGAAGTGCTCGACCCCGTGATCGAGGAATACGGAACCGTGCTCGATCAGTTGGCGGAAGAGCTTTTCCTGGCGGGCAAAATCGAATCGAAATACGAAGATCTGCCGTTTGGCGAGCGCATCACGAAAGTCTGGGGTGAAAGCGGCATGATCCATGCCCAGTATTTCGATTTCACCCTGCCCCAGGGGAACATCAAGGAAGACACGCCGTTCTGGTGCGGTCCGGCGGTATTTAATATCCTGACAAACCCGCGGTTGCTCGACGCCGTGGAGGCCTTCATCGGCCCCGAGATCTACTCCAACCCGGTCCAGCACGTACGCATCAAGCTTCCTGAACACTTGACGCCCATCAATCCGGCGACGGGGCGCATTCAGCTCGGCATATCCCCGTGGCACCAGGACAACGGCGTCGTCACGAAGGAGGCCGACGACACCCACATGCTCACGGTCTGGTTCTCGTTGAGGGAAGCGACGATCGAACAGGGTTGCCTCACCGTCATTCCCGGAAGCCACCGCGACGGCCTGCTCCACCACTGCCCTGACATCTGGGGCCTCGAAATCCCCGAGAAGGTGAAGGACCGCTCCGCCGCCGTACCCCAGCCGACCATGCCCGGCGACGTCCTGTTCCTGCACAAGCACCCCTGCCACTCGTCGCTGCCCAACAAGAGCAACGAGATCCGGTGGAGCTACGACCTGCGTTACAACCCGATCGGCCAGGCCTCCGGACGGGGCGCCTTCCCGGGATTCGTGGCCCGCAGCCGGGCCAATCCGGAACGGGTCCTGACCGATCCCGTCGCGTGGAACCAGATGTGGCTGGATGCCAGGGACGCCCTCGCCGGC
>JAPOOT010000482.1 GCA_026713285.1 Gemmatimonadota bacterium
CGCCGACGTGGCGAGAATCGTCGAACACCTGGAGAAGTCGCCCGTCGTCGGCGTGATCGAAGATCCCCTGGTCTGGCGCGACGTGGACGGATGGCGCCGCCTGCGGGAAAAGACGACGATCCCTCTGCTCATGCATGTACCGCAACTCGGCGGCGGGCCGGAGATCACGCTCGGATGCGCCGACGCCTACATGGTCGGCGAGCACGGCATCGGCATGAGCCTGAAACGGGGCTTCGCCTGTGCCGAGGCGAATGTGTCCACCGTGATCCAGTTGACCGGTGGGACGCTGAGCAAAGCCATGGCGCTCCACCTCGGCGCGGTGATCCCCAATGTGATGCACACGGTCAACCTGGACGACCAGTACGGCGAGGACGTCACCGGCGGCCGGATCGAGGTGGCGGACGGAAGCTCACCGGTGCCGGAAGGACCCGGACTGGGTGTGGAAGTGGACGAGGCGGAACTGGTGCGCATCGCGGGGAACCCGAAGACCGAGATACCACGGCATATCGGAAAGTTGATGCTACCGAGCGGCAACGTATGCCATACCATCGGCTATCCTTCGGTCAGCCGCCTGACCGGGTTTCCCGAGGGCAATGTCCGCGGCGTAAGGCTGGAGATCTGGGAAGAGGACGGCAGCGCGCCGTGGCAGGAGACCTACGACTGGATTGAACGGCACGGACCATTCATGCGCAAGGAGTCGAAATGAACGAAACGCCTCGTATACTCGTCACCGGATCGGCCGGCGTCATCGGCTCGATCATCGTTAACGGACTTAAGGACCGTTATCCCCTCCGCGGTTTCGACCGGGTGCCGACCCCGGGACTGGAAGACGAAGTCGTGGGCGACATTACCGACATGGACGCGGTCATGCAGGCCACGGAAGGCATGGACGCGGTGATCCACCTGGCCGGCAACCCATCCGGCGGCGCGTCGTGGGACGAAATCCTGCACGCCAACTTCATCGGTACCTACACGCTATTCGAAGCGGCGAGCCGCAACGGAGTGCGCCGCGTTGCTTTCGCGAGCCGCGCGGGCCTCCTGGCGCCGTATCCGCAGGACGTCTTCCGCACGATCGACATGACTCCGAGGCCGGAAAGCTACTATTCCATCAGCAAGGTTTTCGGGGAAAGCCTGGGTTACATGTACGCGGTGAGGTTCGACATGGAGGTCGTGTGCGTGCGCATAGGCAACTTCCAGAAACAGCGCGACCTGCCGGGACACCCCCATCACCTGAGTCACGGCGACGCGGTCCGGGTGTTCGAACGGGCGGTCATCCACCCCGGCATCCGGTTCGAGGTCGTATTCGGCGTGTCCGACAGTACCGGGCGGATGTACGACCTGGACCACGGCCGACGAGCGATCGACTACCATCCCCAGGACAAATCGATCGTCGATCCGGAGTCGTGAGCCTACTGGTCCATGCATCCTGTCGCAACGCGTTGACTGGTTGGAACCACAGACGTGGCACGTTGACCGGCTGGAACAACAGGCCCGGCCAACTGTACCTTCGAGCGGCGAGGTCCTGCTAGAGGGCCGTCCAGCCGCCTTAAAGGGCCGTCCAGCCGCCGTCGACCATGAGCGCGACCCCGGTGACGTACCTGGACGCATCGGAGGACAGAAAGACTACCGCGCCCTTGAGATCCTCGTTGTTCAGCATGCGTCCGAGGGGCACGCGGCGCTCGTACCGGCGCACAAAAGGACCGGGCTGTTCGTTGAAGTAACCGCCCGGACAGATGCAGTTGGCCCGAACGCCCTGTTTCCCGAAGTAGGTTGCGATGTACCGGGTGAAATTGATCATGCCGCCCTTGACGAAGGTGTAGTCGGGAGGCTGCTTCATCCCGGTTTCTTCATAGAGGCCCGGGTCGTTGGCCACGACACCGTAGATACTGGAAACGTTGATTACGCTGCCGCCGCCCCGCCCGGCCATGACCGGGACGAAGGCCTTGCACAGGGTGAAGAGCCCTACCATGTTTCCCTGGGCGCTGGCCGCCCAATAGTCGGGGGTCTGTTCGTCGAACCCGCCGCCGCGTCCGACCACGGCGCTGTTGACGAGTATATCCACGCGGTCGAATCGGTCCATTACTCGTTGTTTCAGACTGCCGATCGATTCGGTGTTCGTGATGTCGAGCTCTTCGGGATGCGCATCGTATCCCCGTTCGTTCAATCCATCAACGAACCGGTGGTTGTTCTCCATATTCCTGGAGGCGACGACCACGGTCGCGCCCGCTTCGGCCAGGGCTTCTGAGATGCTGCTGCCGAACTGCGGGCCCGCGCCGCCCGTGACCACGGCGATGCGGCCTTTCAAACCAAAGCTGTCGAGTACACCCATGCGGAGGCTCCTGTCATCTGTAAGTTGAAACCGGAGAATCGATGCCGACGTGAGGGAAACGGAAGCTGGACCGCTCCGCACCGCAACGCACCTGAAACCAGGTCCCTGATACAGCAAATAACCGGTACCGCAGGACCGGATTTAGTATATACTTAGGGTATGTGCACGACAAAACCTTTGTGCCCATCGGGTCCATCCGGTGGTTTGCCGGCTGGGCCGGAGTTCAGTGTGTTTTTCCGATTTCGTTTCGTGAGAGGACATGCCAATGATCTGGGGATCGGGAGATTACTGTTACGAGAAAGTGCCCGGCTGGGGTTCCGAGCGGACGCTGGGCATCGCCACGGCCGTGGCCGCGGATTCACGGGACCGGGTTTATGTTGTCGACCGGGAGCCGAATCCCGCCGTGGTGGTCTACGACCGGGACGGCCACCTGTTGGACGAATGGGGTCACGATATTCTGTCCCTGCCCCACGAGATCTGGATCGACGGGGAGGACAGGATCTTCATTCCGGACTGCAGAGACCATACCGTCCGGGTATTTTCAACCGACGGCACACTGTTGCAGACGCTGGGCGTGCCGGACCGGACCGGAGAACCGGGCAAACCGTTCAATATGCCGACGCGCGTGGTGAAAGGACCATCCGGCGACCTGTACGTCGCCGATGGATACGGGCAGTGCTACGTGCACCGGATGACGCCCTCGGGAGACCTGGTCCACACCTGGGGCGGTCAAGGCAGCGCACCTGGCCGGTTCACCTTGCCCCACAACATCTTTCCCGCGTCCGACGGACGCCTTCTCGTGGCCGACCGGGAGACCAACAACCGGATTCAGGTCTTCGATTCCGAGGGCGGCTTCCTCGCGGAATGGCCCGGGCGTCCCGCGCCCTGCGGCCTTTTCGTGGATGACGAGGATACGGTCTTCCTGGGCGAGGGCGGCGGGGTCACCATCATGAACATGGACGGAAGGCTCATCGCCCAGTGGGTCGTCCGGGGCGGACCCGTCGATCGTGCCCATGGCGCCCACAGCGTCTGGGTCGACCGCCACGGCGACATCTACGTGGGCGAAGTGGGCGTAGAGAACCTCGTGCACAAGTACGTCCGCGTGTAGCAGATACGGTTTTTCCCGGGTACTACTTTTTGAGAACGTCAATGGATCCTCCCAATTCCGGCCCACGTTTTCCCCGATGGATCTGGGCCGCGTACGCGGTCCTGTTCGCCCTCTCGATTCCCTGGTATATCCCGAAAATCGACCCGATGCCGGTGTGGTTCAGCCTGCCGTACTGGGTCGTGATCAGCCTCGGCGTCTGCCTGGCTATCGCGTGCTTCACGGCTTACGTGATCCGCAGATTCTGGCGGGAGGACGGTTAGCCCATGGCGGACCAGCCCTACGGACCCGGCGCGCTTCTGTTCCTGGTCGCGTACCTCGCCTTCATGATCGTCCTCAGTTTTAAAGCCCGGTCCCGTCGGCGGGACAACTCCATGTCGTCCTTCTACCTGGCGGGCAAGAACCTGGGCGCGCTGGTGCTCTTCTTCACGCTTTACGCCACGCAGTACAGCGGGAATACACTCATCGGATATCCCGGCGAGGCCTACCGGCTGGGCTTCGCCTGGATCATGAGCATCGGTTTCATGATGTCCATCGTCGTGGCCTATCTTCTCTTCGCGCCACCGCTATATAACGCCTCACGCCAGTGGCACTTCGTGACGCCCGGTGACTGGATCACCCACCGTTTCGGATCCAAAGGGCTGACCCTCTTCGCCGGCGTCCTTTTCGTGATCGCCATCGCCAACTACCTGCTCGCCCAGCTCCTCGCCGTGGGGCACATCGTTTCAGGCCTGTCGGGCGGTGCGATACCGTTCTGGGCGGGTGTAGTGGTCCTTGCGGCCATCATCCTGGTCTACGAGACCATCGGCGGGATGCAGGCCGTGGCCTGGACCGACTGCATCCAGGGGCTGCTCCTCTTCGCGGGCCTGCTCGGCATGCTGGCGGCCGTGATACCGGGCAGCGACCGCCTGGGTGAAGCGACGGCCTGGATCATCGCCAACCAGCCTGAGAAAGCCGCGCTCCCGGAAGGAGACACGATCCGCACATGGATCAGCACGATTCTGCTGGTGGGTTTCGCCGCCGCCGTCTATCCCCAGGCCATTCAGCGCATCTTCGCGGCGCGGAGCACCCGCAGCCTCAAGCGGTCGTTTACCTTCATGGCCTTCATGCCCCTGGTCACCATCTCGGCGGTCGTGCTCGTGGGGATCCTGGCCGTACCGCAGCTGACGGGCCTGCAAGGCATAGACACCGACCAGGTCATGCCCCGCCTGCTCCGGGTATGGGCGGCGGAATCCCTCTGGCTGTACGTCATGACCGTGTTCGTCCTCACCGGCATCGTCGCGGCGATCATGTCGACGGCCGACTCCGTCCTGCTCAGCCTTTCCTCCCTGCTCGTCAAGGACGTGCTGGGCCGGTTCCGGATGGGGTCGCTCCCGGAGGAGCGTCTTACCGCGTGGGGCAAGCGCCTGTCCTGGGCGATCATGGCCATCCTGGTGCTCATCGCCCTGACGCCGGACCTCACCCTGTGGGGACTCATAGAGCTCAAAATGGAGGTGCTGATCCAGACGGCGCCGCTGTTTGTGCTGGGGGTGCTCTGGCCGCGATTCAATGCGACGGGCGCGGCCGCCGGCATGGCCGCGGGCACGTTGCTTGCAGGCGGGTTGACCCTCGCGGGCCTGGGCAAGGTCTGGGGTTGGCACGCCGGCGTGCTGGGCCTGGCGCTGAACGTGATCGTGGGGGTGGCGGTGAGCCGGGCGGGGAGGACTCAGCAGAACGGCCAGGATTCTCGCAATCCCAGACCCTTCCGCCAGGCCGAATGAGACATGACCGAAGGCATGTTTTACTGGAAGTAAGACCGGTTTTCCGCCCCTGGCGTCATGTAATCCATTGCCTGCATGTCACCGAAATCACTTGACATTTTGGAACATTTACAGTATTTTAATATCGTGTAATCTATTAGCCATTGAACCTTCGTTAAAAGCGAAGATACCTCCGCAAGATGGGGCATGTCGGTGTATTAATATCACATTCGAAGGAGGGTAAGTCATGCGAAGCGGCGACGAAATGTTGAAGCTTATTGTAGAGAAGTCCTCTCTGGATTCAGAGTTCAGGCAGAAACTGCTCGCAGACCCGAAGTCGGCCATTTGCGAAGAATTGGACATTACGATGCCCGAATCGATGAATATCCAGGTTCATGAGAGCGATATGCAGACGGTGCATATCGCGTTGCCCCCGGATGCGAATATCACCGAGGAGCAACTCGAAGCCGTTTCAGCCGGCCTCTGCTGCTGCTGGTAAATCAGTATTCAGAACGCCGGTCTATCTTGCGATGCCTGGCGTTCGCATGATCGAGAAAACGTAAAATCCCCCGATCGAACCCGGTCGAGGGGATTTTGCTTTAATATCCGGAACAGGAATCCAAATCGAGGGCGCTCAATCTGAAGTGGAATTCAATTCGAGGGCGCTCAATCTGAAACGGAGTTCAATTCGAGAGCGCGCCGGAAAGCACCATATACAGATAGGCCTTGACCTGCTCCAGCTTGTTTCCGGTTATGACCAGCTTTAAGTGGTGTATGCCGCGCAACAACACAAAGGGTCCGGTCCTGGCGAAGAGCGTTTCCGGTTTCGACGCCCAGTCCGCCAGGGCCGCAAGCTTCTCCGGAACGACAAAATCCCCGTAGCCCAGCGCATCCAGCACGGGATCCCAGTCTGTCATGCCGTCGATCCAATAGCGGGATTCCTGTGTATATCTTTGCTTGACGATGGGCGTGATGCCGAGCGTCGGCCCCAGTCCATCTGCCCGCACGTCGACATTCACCCCGGCGCTCACGATGTCCGCACGTTCCCTGAAGCGCGAAATCACGGAATCGACCGCCGTTACATGTCCCGGCCACCCGGTGTTTTCAAGAAAAGAGCAAACCCCTTCCTGCGCGTTTAAACCCATAATCGCCAGGCGGACCGTGCGTTCCCTGGACGGGAATACGCCGAAGGAATCCAGGCGCGTGTCTTCCGGCTGCGCCAGGTAAACCTCTTTGGCCATTTTGCTTTCGGCAGCGTTCTTTTCCCAGCCGACACAGGAAACGAGGGCGTCGACCACGATGCCGACATCATCCTGGAGGCCGCCTCCGCCGAACAACGTACGTTCGTTAGGCCGAAGGAACATGCCCGGAAGCGCATTCCTGCTGCCCTGCGCCGAACCTATGTCGTACTCCAGCATCAACTTGCGCCCCACAATCTCCCGCAGAGGCGAGTTTTGAGCTTCCATTTCCCTGAACAGCCGCTTGACCGCTCCCGCGGTCTCATCCGCCTCGTCGGTCCGCACCCGCTCTTCGAAATAATCGCCAGACCGGTTTCCGCTTGACAGCGAGACGCCGAAGTCCGCCGCGGGCCGGCTGTCATGCAGGGGCAGTTCGAAGCCGAAGGGCTGAGCGCCCATGGTGATGGGGAGTTGATTCGCCCGTTCCAGTATGCGCCCCCACTCCCGCTCCCCGATAAGCACGGAAGAAACTTTGCTCCGAAAGCGTCCAAGCAGGTCAGCCATCGTGCCGCCCTCTTCGGCGAGACGGTCCTGGGTAAGTATGACCGCTTCGTCGATATGCATATTGTCTCCTTACGCGATAACGGGAGCGGGATTCAAATCGGCTTCGGCCAGGGGCTGCTTTCGCAAGCTCATGGCGACAGGCACGTCGTACAGTCGTCCAGGAGCGAATCTCGCCCAGAAATGGCGCATGCCCGGCACGATGACGCGCACGACCGGCATGCCGATGTCCGGCCGGGTCTGGTCCAGCACGAGGAACTCCATGCCCCTGCCTTCGACCAGCGACCGGCATTGCTCCACATCGTCCCGCGTGTCCTCGGTTTCGATCACCGGGAATCCGGCGCCGTGCCTATGGGGAGCGTCCGGCGACGGCGCCAGCCAGGAACAATCGGCGATTCGAGCCGTCTTCCACCATTTGAGCGCCATTGGATCATCGATCATGGGCCGGCCGGGAGGACCGGATGGACCAGGCTTGTCAGGGTTTCCGGACCGGCCAGGCCGTCCTCCTGCTCCGGGACGCGGAAGCCAGGTAAGACACTGGTTCAACTCGCAGACCGCGCGCAGGGCCGCCAGCCGCGGGTCGGCATGGGCGCCGGCGCCGTATATGATGTCCTCGGTTCCCGCGTCGGGCCTCCGGGAGAGCGCAACGAACGAAGGGATGTCAATGTCGGACGTGACGTCGAGCATCCACAGCTCCCGCTCGTAGCGCTCGTAGTATCCCGTGGCTGATGCCAGGAACCCGTCGTCAAAGCTGGAAAGATCCACCCCGGGCACGCTCAGTCCGTTGTACCACCAGATGGCGAAGGCATCGCGCTCGACCAGTTCATAGAATCCCTGCAGGATGGCCTCCTCCAGGGTGTTCCCCGCCGCGCAGCCGTTGGAATCGGCGATCAGGTCTGCGGCGCCCCGCTGTTCGGGCGGCATGCTGTAGAGCATCGAGGTAGGCAGGTACCGGTGCCGCCGCTGCGTGAAGGACCACACGGGGGTCCAGTCGATTTCGGCACCGGGATCGAAACGCGGCGGGACGATGTTGTACGGGTGGCCCTCCGAGTTGATGCTGTCGGCGTTGTCGAGCTGTTTGTCGCTGAACAGCTGTACCTCGTTGGGATGAATCGCCGCATCTTCTCCCGCGAAATCCAGAAATCGCCTGCGGACACGGATCTCGTCTCCGCTACAGGCGCCCGAATATCGCTCGATCGCCTCGCAGAGGGCGCTGGTCTCGGACTGTTCCCGTGTGCTGCCCTTCCCGGCGCTCTTGCTGCGCAGGCTGCGCCGGAGCGAGCTCAGGCTCCGGCTTCTCATGCCGGGGTTGCTTCCGGCCCAATAGACGTGAAGCCAGGCGTCGCCCTCATCGGTGGTGCGGGCCAGCCACGTTACGACGCCGCTGACCGGGTTCACCAGGTGCCGGTACTTCGCCAGGGTTGCCTCGGGTGTCACGGCCCGCGCGCCGCCGCTGTTGCGGTGGGGTTTGGGACTCGCGTTCAAATGCAGCGGGGCCGGCGGCCGATCCGGCCGGCGCAATGCTTCGTCGCCGCAGGCCGGACACTGTGGCCTGCGCGTTACCGTATGCTTCGAACTCGCGAATGTGCCGACGTGCATCGTGATCGCCTGGTCGTGGAGCGGGGCCGCCTCACCCAGGATCAGCCACTTGACGATCTCCGCCGCGATCAACCCGAATACTGCCGCGAGCACCGCGGGGTCGGCTGCGAATGGCCTGAAGGCGGCTTCCTCGCCGGCAACGTGGCGCAGGAAATTGTGGGCTTCCTTATGGTTGCGCAGACGGTTTGCCAGACAGTCCCAGCAAGGTCCCTGTTTATCCGCGCGAAAGACGGGTCCGAACAGCGCCTCCATGCCGCGAGGCCGCACCAGCATCCACGCTCCTTTCGCCTCGAGCTGGCGCTTGTTCACGTCGGCAAATCGTGCCAGGAGATAGTCGTCGCAGACGATAACCGTGAGCTGGGGATCGCCAGTCGTCACACCGGCGCCGCTCTCTTCCAGGTTACGGACCAACCTGCCGTCGTCGCCGTCGACCGCGATACGTGATTCTGCCAGCCGTTGTTCGACCCATCGGGGCGATGCGCCAAGGGACGTCCAGTAGGCCGCCCTGGACGGGACCATGCCATGATCGGCAGATATGACATAACCCCTGCCGGAGAGCGAGACTACAGCCGCGCGCACGTCGGCGGCGGCATGGCGGTCCTCGAGGTTGGCGACAATCCCGGCCAGCGGCATCCGGCCGTCGAGGAGGGGCAGAAGATCACAATACAGCCCGCCGTGCAGCAGTGTATCGAAGGACTCGGAAACCAGCAGCGTCTGCTTCTCGCCGATGACGTGGGATCTCAGGTGGGGGGCAAGGGCGGGAAGATCGACGAGGCCCTTGTCGGCAGGAGTCGTTTTAAACAGCAACCCGCTTCGGGAATTCATTTTAATCTGTCCCGGCATCCGGAGTTTTCGCGCCTGATCAGTCGGCACGATCATGCATGCGAAACGAGTGTATCGATCCGGGAGGCGGCGCGGGATCCGGTTTCGACGACCGCCGACGCCAGCGCGTCGAAGTCCTCCTGCCCGCAAGCGTTCGCAACAAGAGATCTGACCTTGGGTCCCGCCGCTTCCACGTCAAATCCTTCGTCGCCAACCAGGCGCATGACGCCCTGCAAATCCCGCCACGTTTTTGCGGCTTGCGCCAGCGGTTCGGCGCCGGCGGCATCGAATACCGCCGCGGCGGTCGGCGCCGGATCGTCAAGGTAGTCGCCAGCATGGGTCAACTGCAGGAAGCGCGCAGCCCGCTCTACTTCGTCAAGGCCGCCGCGCATCCCGGCGTATGCGGATACGCTTGTTACGACGGGTTCTTCCGGCTGCTCGTCCAACCGGACGGGCAACGACTCGTTCGCGCCGTATTCGGCCAGGATCCGGCGCCGCGCATCGTCGAAGCGGGCGCCGATGCCGGAACCGTCCGGCTCGAACACGCAACGCGCCCTGGTGAGAGCGGAGATTCCGCCGGTGGCCGGATCTTCAGTACGGGCGGCCAGTTCGAAGAGCGGAAACGCCGGCATGGAATCCGGGTCGGACGTGACCGGGGCGAACAACAGATTGTCCTGCGCCAGGTCGGTCAGGGCCTTTCGGAAACTCCGGCACAGGCGTTCATGCTCACCGGACTCCCGGCCGCCATGGACGAAGAACATTTCGATCTCAACACCGGGACTGGCTTCCCGGCTGGCCAGATCGCCCAGGAGTACGGCGGAAATCTCACCCACGCTATCGGTGCCATACCGCTCGCCGAAGTCCGCGACCACGGAGGCCAGCACCGTCGAAATCGATGCTTCGGCGAGATTCGACAACGCCGTTCCCGCTTCCGCCGGCAGCAGGTTCCCGCGCACCACGTGCATGCCGATCTGAAACGCCTTGTCGTTCGACCAGTTCCGCACGATTTCCGCGGTTTCCCCGGAATCGACCACGGGTAACTCGACGATCAGATCCTTCATTTCCTGAACGCCCATTTCGTACGTCCAATAGACCCTTGCAAGCCCGCGCCGCGCGATCGATTCGAATTCCTCATCCTGCTCGAACCCCTTCGGCAGGTCGAGATCGAGGAATTCCTGTTCCTGCAGGTTGTCCAGGAGTTCCGGATTCCGTTCGATCCATTTCGCAAGCCGCGGGGCGGCGCCGAAAATCTCGACGATCGCGTCGAAGGCGTCGGGGCGCGCCGCTGCGATCGGACTGTCGTAGACGCTCCAGTCATCGATCTCCGGATAGAAATGCCTGCGCCACTGGTCCACCAGCGGGTCCATCTTCTCGAACCAGCGCCTGGGCCGAAGCACGATGTTCATCATGTCGGAGTAGGTCCCCGGCAATTCGGGGGATTCATCGAGGCTGACCTGCAGCAGGGGATACTGGCGGGATGCCACGGCATGATGATCCGCATGACGCTGGGCGTTGAACAGCATCCAGTTGCTGAACTTCCAGTCGGCGCTCCAGGAATGGCGGGGCATGATCTTTTCCCAGCGGCCGTTTTCCAGACGGACCCGACGCAGGCCGTAGTGCTGGAAGTAATTGCTGATCTTCATCGAGAAGACGCAGGACAGGCCGAGGAAGGCGAAGACCGGGACAGCCCATATCCCGCCCATCCAGAAAACGAGTCCGTACCAGAACGCGACGCCAATGCCATAGCGCCAGAACGGATTGCTGTAATGCCGCATGGTCAGACGGCGCCGCGCCAGCCGTTCCCGCGCGACTTCCCAGGAATTCACGAGGTTGCTGACGATTTCCTTGGGCATATACCGCCAGAAACTCTCCCCCTTCGGCGCGGAGCCCACATCATACGGAGTGCCGACCAGGGCGTGGTGTATATAGACGTGCTCCGTGGCATACTGCGGATAGGAGGCGGAGGAAAGCAGGAACTCGCCGATCCGGCGTTCCCAGGTTGTGCGCCGGTGAATCAGCTCGTGGCCGACTACGAACACGGCCTGTGCCTCCATCGTCAGAATGATCGCCAGCAGCACGACTTCCCACCATAGGAACGGATCCGCCACCAGGATCTGCCACAATCCGAAAACAAGCGTCGGCGGCCACAGAAACGCCCACGACCAGACCGGCAGATTGTGCCAAATGAGGCGGTGTTTCGGCGTTTTCCAGGGATCCATGATACGCCCGTCGCGGCCCAGCACCCGGTCAAAGGACCAGGAAAGACTCATGAAGACTATGGGCGGCAGTAGCCACCAGCCTCCATACACCGCGGCGAGTATGATCAACGGAAAAACGCCCAGTGGAATATAATGTGGAAGGGCGGTCAGAACGGACGGTTCGATCTGCCGGGTGGAGTCGGCGCTGCCTGGGTCGGAGCCTTCGACTGCAACGGTACTTTGTGACATGGCAACTCCTCCTTGGTAAGCATTCGGACACCTACGGGGGAAGTTATCTGATCATCGGATACCCTGGCGGGCATGGTTCAGGTTCGCAGGAACGCAACAAGACGCTCCAGCGCTTCGATACAGAACGCGGTGGTCACGGCTTCGGCGCCGTGTCCTATCTGGCCTACTGCGCCCCACTTCAGCGATTGGTCGCCAAAGGCGAGCAGTTCCGGCCAGCTGCCGTCCTCGCGTTGCCATCTCAAAATCCGCTTCATCTGCCGTTTCGCGTCGATGCGCTCAAGACATCCGGCATCGCAGAGCACGGACACGGCCTGGGCTGTCTGAAGCGCATTGCCGAAATCTCCCTTGTCGTCCCGTAAGCCCAGGACTCGATCCGCGAGGATCGGACGCAACCGGTCCAGTGCGGGTCGTACGCGCATCGTGGCACGGGCGATCGCGTAGCAAATGGCGATCTCGTCCGGATACCATTTGGACGAGTCCTTGAGACTGCCTTCGGTGATCAATGCCTCCAGCCAACTTTGGGCATCCCTGGTTTCAGGCCGGTCGCCGAGATAGGCGATGACATTTGCGTTGACCACGGGGTCGGCTTCGATTCGAAAACGCGAAACGACATCGGGTTCGTCGGCCCCCGGAATCCAGGTCATGAAACGACCTTCCTCGTCGCGGTTCGCCAGTATCCGCGAAACGTTCCTCCCCAGCAAAATCCAGGGATGCGTCCCGATCACCAGGGAACAGAGTGCGGTGCTGTCGAGATCCTGGGGCAAATGGCGGTAATAGCGCCAGAGCCCGGGGGACTCGATGGTGTCGACGAGATACGCCCTGGTCGCGGCGCAGATGGTCCTGGCCCGCGCCTCCCGGCAGGACTCCAGGGCAAGGACGCAGAAAGCCGATATGAAGGGTGGCTTTTCGAAATGCCGAGGCACTTCCGGATCGGCCACGTTGAACCGGACGCAGTGCCAGGCGCCGTTTTCGTCAATCGTGGATTCCAGGAAATCGAGACCGCGGCGGATGGACGCTCCCCCCGCCTCGGCAAGCGCTTCGGCGGTATCGGAGATCCTGGGGACGCTCTCCTCCGCAAGCGCGGCCGGACGAAGGGGCGGCGCGGGATCGTACATGGTCTTGCGAAGAAATGCGAGGGAGGCCGCGCCGGTCCTCGCCTCTTCCCGCTCCTCCCTGGTGTATCTGCTGCGCGGCGGCAGGACAATATGGGTCGCGGTATAGGTTTCTTCATGCACGTGTATTTCGTGGTCTTCGGCCATCTTCACGCCGAGTTCGGCTTCAATGGTCTCTTTAGGACTGGCGAGAAGACGTTCGCGGAATTCGTCGTCGCCTGCCCGGGAAATCAGGAAATCCCCCGCCTCAAGGAGCTTCTTCATGGATGTCTACTCCATTTTCACCGGTCCGGCCGAACGGGCTGCCTTGCCATCGATTTGCCATCCGCACATCCGGATCACGCGATTTGCCTTCTGATCAGTTCCTTGAATACTCCGTCGATTTCCTTGAGTTCGTTGAAGGAACCGCTTTGCACGACTTTTCCGGCCTTCAGCACGTAGATGCGGTCGGCCTGTTCCAGCGTGGACAGGCGGTGGGCGATGACGAGGCGGGGGGAAGTCAGGGCGGCAAGGTTCCGCATCACCCTGGCCTGGTTTTCATTGTCCAGCCAGTTCGTCGCCTCGTCCAGCAACATGATGCGCGGGCTGCCGATCACCGAGCGGGCGATGGTGATGCGCTGACTCTCACCGCCCGCCAGGACAGACCCGCTGGCGCCCACCATGGTCATCATGCCCATGGGCATGTTCTTGATCTGGGCTTCGACTTCGGCGGTCCGGACCCCGGCCCATACTTCCCCGGTCGACACGCCGTCATGGTGGCTGACCAGGTTGTCCCAGATATCCTGGGGATGAAGCCCGACCGACTGCGGCACCGCGCCGATCTTCCGGCGCACCTGTTTCAGATTCAGGTGCCTCAGGTCGCGCCCGTCGTAATACACCGCACCGGCGGTCGGCCAGTCGATACCGAGGGCTAGCCTGAACAGGGTGCTCTTGCCGGCGCCGGATTCACCGGCGATCGCGACGAATTCGCCGGGATGGGCGCGAATCGTGACGTCGTCGAGAATCAACGGGCCGTCGGGATCGTAGCGGAAGGTAACGTGGTCGAACAGGATGTCACCGCCCAGATATCCGACCGGTTCTCCTTCCGTTCCGGTTTCAGGAGCTGCGGCCAGCAACGGGTGCATCTGCTCGAAGGCCGGAAGCATGGATGCCATGGCGCCGAAGGATTCGCCGAGCCGGGCGATGGCGGACTGGAAAACGATAAAGACGGTGTATACAACGAGAAAATCGCCGACCGGTATGTTGCGGTCTCCCGTCTCCATCACCGCAAAAAGGAGTACTCCGCCGGCAAGAAAGGGAAGCGCGGCGCCAAAGGCCCTCGAATGTCCCTCGATGGCGCCCAGTTCGATCTCCGCGCGCTTCTGCTTACGGTAATCCCTCGCCCAGATGGCGTAAGCCGACCCTTCCGCGTTGTCCATTCGCAGCTTGGAGATACCGCCCACGATCTGGAAGAGCCGGCCGGCCACGCGCCGCGCCGCCCTGATCATCCACCCATACGGTGTAATCTGACGCAACCCCAGGACCACGGTGACCAGCAGCGAAGCCAGGCTGAAGAAGAGGGTGACGACTCCGAGGCTGGAATCGTAGAAGAAGATGACACCAAAAACCGGAAGCAGAAAAACGATCGACAGCAAGCTGTTGGCGACGACGCCCCGCAAGCCATCGCGGAGATGCTGAAACGTCATGCCCGACATGGCCAGATCGCCGGCAGGATGGCGGTGCAAAATACCGGACGGAAGGCGCATCAGGCGATCCCAGAAGGCGGCTTCGACCCGGGATGCCGAGCGCCCCTCGAGCCGCATCATCGCCGTGCTCTGAAGCAGGTGCAGCAGCGCGCCGAGCAGACCGAACGCCGCTACCGCCACGGCCACGGCATACAGGGCTCCCGCGCTGCCGCCCGCCGATATGTGATTCGCAACAAACCCGAGGGCAAGCGCCGGCAACAGTCTGATTATGCCGTATGGAAGTCCGGCAATTACCAGACGTGCCCAATCCGAGGCTGATCCGCGCAGGGCGATGCCCAGCAGATCCGCCGGCTTCACGTCCCCCGACGGCAAGGGCTGATAGAACATCCAGGCTTCCCCCGCCAACTTTCCCGCGCGGTCCGCCGTTATCCGTACGCTGCGTTTGCTGACCGGGTCGATTTCCCGGTATCGCCCGAACATGCCCGGCAGCAGTGCCACAGGTTGGCCGTCCTCGGCGCGGAATGCCAGCAGCGCGTTACTGTCGCCGTGCCACCAGTTGTCGTCGGCACTGAGTCGCACGCGCCGGGCGCGGACGCCTGACGCATCAAGAACGTCAACGAGGCCGACCGGAGTATCGGAAGGTCCCGAGCGCGCCGGAATCTCGAAGTCGAGTCCTTCATGGCGGCCGATCATACGCAGGGTATCCGCCAGCGCCGTGTCCTCGATACCTGCATCCCGGTCGATCGGAAGGTCGTAGATATTGTAGAGCCGTTGCCGCGCGGTTTTCTCGGCTGTTCGGCGGCTTGCTGTCCGCGCGCGTTCGAGATTGACGGCATCGACCACGACCAGCCGGCGGTTCAGACGTTCCAGGGTGAAAGCGACCGCGTGAAAAGAGGCGAGGGCCGGAAGCAGCTTGCCTTGCTCCGCCAGTGTTTCCGTGGACTGGCCCGTCAGTGTCACCTCGTCGAACAAGGTGAGCCAGCTTGTCCGTGCCAGCGGGATGACCGCTTCGTTTGGACTGCCCGGCCTGGCACGCTCCGCCGTGTCGACAATCCCCATGAACAGGCTCGCACCGGTCGGCGGTTCGGATACCCAGACCACGCCGCGCCGTACAGACAGGGTACAGGGGGTCAGGGTCTGCGTCATGCCGGGTTCGGCCAGCGCGGACGGACGGGGAAGGGGTATGGCGAAACGCGCCAGTGTTTCCGTAATGGCGGTCAGCCAGGTATCAGTCTGCTCTGCCAGTTCCGATGGATCTACCCGGGACAGAAGGGAAGCCGGCAGACGTTTCAGCAGGGTGCCTGGCAGTCCCTTGGCGATGATGCTGAGCGTGGTGTCTTCGTCGCTGCCTCGCCGGTCCGGGGCGACCCCCGGCAGCAACCAGCCCGATTCCCGGCGCATCAGGTGCTGCGGCGCCGCCTGCTCCACCCCGTCCCTGAATTCGACCAGGAACAGATTGACGGCGCCCTGATCGATGAACCAGACACAATCCGGTTCGTCGAGGCCGACCGGCAGGTTGCCCGCGCAGGGCACGGATTCGCTGAATCGACCGGCAAGCGCGGCTATTGAAGTGTATTCCGGCTTTGTATTTGGCATCAGTTCGACCTGACCAGCTTGTAGTACGCGCCTTCCCGATCCGCGATCAACTCGTCGTGCGTACCGCGTTGCACGGTGACGCCCTGGTCCATCACGATGATTTCATCGCAGTCCCGCACGGTGCTCAGCCGGTGCGCCACGATCAGGCAGGTGACGCCGCGACGCCGCAGCGCATCGTCGACATACTCCTCTGTCGCGGCATCGAGTGCGCTGGTGGCCTCATCCAGAATGAGCAACGTAGGATTGCCTACCAGCGCACGGGCGATTTCAAGCCGTTGCCGCTGGCCGCCGCTGAAATTCGCCCCGCCTTCTTCGACGAGGGTCGCATATCCCTTGGGTCGGAGCAGGATTTCGTCATGAATCTGGGCATCTCGTGTCGCATCAAAGAGGACTTCATCCGGAATGGCCGGGTTCCACAACGTGATATTGTCGCGCAGGGAAGCGGAAAAGAGCACTATCTCCTGGTCCACCATGGAGATGGACTGCCGCAGCACTTCTTCTGGTATCTGATCGCGCGGATGACCATCATCAAACAGGATTTCACCCGACCAGGGCTGGTAGACACCCGAAACCAGACGCGCCAGGGTCGACTTGCCGGAACCGCTGGGACCGACCACGGCAACGCGCTGCCCCGGCTTGATCACGAGGTTGAAGTCTTCTATCAAAGGCCGTCTGCTTCTATTGAAACCGAAGGTGACGTTGCGCAGTTCGAGCTGGCCCGCGAGTTGAAGCCGGCCGTTGAACGTGGGGATCGACTCCGATTCCGGGCTTCTGCGGCTGAAAACAGGATCTTCATCGGCTTTGGAGATGTCCTCGAGGCGCTGCATATCGGTTTCGAGGGCCTGGCGGCTTTCGGAAAACTCCAGAAAACGTTCAACGGGACCCAGAAACATCTCAGCCAGGATGTAGAACCCGACGAGCGTCCCCAGCGTCATAGAGCCATTCATGACCAGGATGCCGCCGATACCGAGAATCGCTGCGCTGCGCAGGGCATCGACAAGCCCCGGAAGGGAGGTGTTGACGGCGCCCAGTTCGGAATAGAGTTGGCGCGCGCGCAATTCAAGGGCCTGTTGACCGCTCCACCGCGAAAAAAAACGGTCATCCGCTCCTGTCATGCGCAGATTGTCCGCATGACTCAGCATCTGCATGCCGAGGCCGATCAGCAATCCCTGCTCGCGCCTCATCGTCTGGCTTCGAACGGCACGCAAGGCATTGAGCAAGTGGGCGAGCATACCTTGCAGCAGAGCCAGCAGGAGCACTATCAGCGTGAGCAGGATATCGTAGGCGAACATGGCAACGAGGAACACCACGCTCATGGACATGTCGATAACGAGCACCAGGAACCGATCGGCCAGGTTCTTCGCGACTCGGTCGGTGGATGAGACCCGATCGGTCAAGTCGCCCGCCAGCCTGTGAGCAAAAAACTCCACCGGCAGCCGCAGCACCCGCGCCATACCGCGGCTGTAGCCAATCACCGAAACCCGGACCGCGAGCCGCTTGAGGAACCGGTGCTTGAGCAGGGTCAGGACGTATACCAGGACTCCGCCGCCAAGCAAGGCGGTTACCAATCCGCCCCAGGGCCCGTGCCTTTCCATGACGTCGTCGATGAAAACGCTGAGCGAGGCGGGAATGACCAGCGTCAATAACGTCAACATGAGACCGCAGGCAATCACCCCGGTAAGCAAGCGCCATGATCCGGCAAGCAGGGCGCCCAGTTGCCTGAACAAGTCGGGCTGCTCGCCCCCGGGCGTGAAATCGTCGCCGCACTTGAAGCGAAGGGCAATGCCGCTATAGCCCTTCTCGAACTCTTCAGCGGATATCCTGCGCCGCCCCGTGGCCGGGTCGTTCAGATAGAAATACCGGCCATCTATTCCTTCGAGGACCAGGAAATGGCTGTATTGCCAGAACAGAATCATTGGCAACGGCAACATGTTCAGTTGATCGGCCCGTACGCTGAGTCCATTGCATTCGAGGCCATAATGCCTGGAGGCGCGCAGAATACTTGCGGCGCTGCTGCCGTCCCGGCTCACCTCGCATTTCTCGCGCAATTCGGTAAGCGGCACCCATCTCCCGAAGTATCCCAGCACGATGCCGAGACAGGCGGCGCCGCATTCCGAAGCATGCATCTGCAACAGTACCGGCGTGGTTATCCGCTGATCCGATTTGTCTGAAGAGGTCTTGTTCCCGGCCCGTTTGGCGCTGACTGTCGACATCCTATGTCCGCCTCATCAGGAAGAGTCCGATGGGAGATTGCCTGCCGAGTTCGATGACAACCCGGCATTTCCTTCCCGCGAGGGAATCCGGATCAAGACTGTCTTCAAGCGCTGTTTCGAGCGCTATATCGATACGGTGCACGGACACCGGCGCCGCGGACTCAAACGCGGCGGGCCCTCCGGAAAAGGGTACGGCGCCAATGGCCCTGACCGTTCCACCCAGCGCGCCTGTTCCCCCGTCCGCCGCGTCGAACTCGATTGCCACCGGCATCCCGGATGCGATATGGGGAGCGATTTCGCTGTTGACCCAGACGAGGACCTGTACGGACCCGCCGCCCTCGGGCAGGACTTCACCTTGCTCGACCAGTACGCCGTCC
>JAPOOT010000433.1 GCA_026713285.1 Gemmatimonadota bacterium
AAACCGGGTGGAATGCTGATTTGTTACAAGGGGCCGGAACCGGAAGGAGAAATCGAGTCGGCCGGGAACGTCCTTGAAGAAGAGGGTATGGTCTGGGAAGGAACACATTCATACGACGAAAGTCGCCGTGATTCGCCTACCCTCGTCGTGTTGAGAAAACGGAATGAAAGTTGATCGGTAGTCGAGGCAACATCTGGTGAAGTGCAAAACCAGCCGTAAGGTGATAAAATACACCGATTAAACAGCCTACCCCAACGCCGATTGGACAGCGGTGACAATAAACGCGTATACATAATAATATACGGGCATTGGGCCGTGTTACACTCAACAATATAACATAGTGTAATATCAGTAGTTACGATCAGAGAACAACCCGCTGTAACCACCGAGCAACATGACCTCTATTTCCTGTCCGGCCTTCATGTATTCCTGGTCTTCATGGCTGACGGCCAATCCATCCGCAATGGACATGGACCTTAGAATGCCTGAGCCCTGAGCGCCGGTACGCGAAGCAAAATAGATGTCTCCTCGCTTACGGAGGGTGACGCGAATGAACTGTTTTCGTCCAAGCGATTTTGTGATGTCCTCCAACAGGCGGGCCTTGATCGTGGGACGATAGATGCTGGTGTAGCCTTGCATCTTGAGCAGAGCGGGCCGCATGAACAGTTCGAAGGTGACCATGGAAGCTACGGGGTTGCCCGGCAGGCCGAAGACTATGGTGTCTTCGATCGCGCCGAAGGCGAGTGGTCGCCCGGGCGTCATGGATACCTTCCAGAATGCCATGGAGGTGCCGACGGCTTCGAGGGCTGCCTTGACGTAGTCGTATTCTCCCACTGAAACTCCGCCCGAAGTAATGATCGCGTCCGCCACGAGTCCGTCGCGCAGTACCCGTTCAAGCGCTTCCTGTGTATCGGGACAGATACCCAATCGCAAGGGGATGGCCCCGGCATCCGCCACCAGTGCGGAAAGGGCGTATCCGTTGCTGTCCACGATCTTGCCGTCTTCAAGCGGTTCATCCACGTCGACGATCTCATCGCCGGTGGAAAGCACCGCGACCCTGGGGCGGCGGTAGACCGACACGTGGGAGCGATTGGTAGAGGCCAGCAGGCCGACCTCGGCCGGCCGGATCAGCATCCCGGAAGGGATGATGAGGTCTCCTTCGCGGATGTCTTCGCCTATCCTGCGGAGATCCGTTCCGGATTCCACGGGCTGGAGAATGCGCACGCGCCGCTCATCGATCCGTAATGTGCGCTCGGCGCGAACGATGGTATCCGCGCCATCGGGCACCGGCGCGCCGGTCATGATGTGTATGGCCTGTCCCGGTCCGACGGTGTGTTTCGCCACGTATCCTGCGGGCAGATCCTCAACGATCTCCAGTTCCGCCGGGGAATCCGACGACGCGGGCACCGTATCCGCGGCACGGACCGCGTAGCCGTCCATGGCCGAATTGTCCCAGGGTGGCTGGTTCCTCGTGGCGTGGACGTCTTCGGCAAGCACCCGGCCGAGGGCCGACGCGATATCGACTCTCTCCGCGCCGAGGGGCCGGATCCGGTTCAGTATGGCATCGCGGGCTTCGATCACTGAGATCATCGCAGGTTCCTCACGATACGGCCTGGCCGGCTGCGCCCATCAGCAGCACGGAAACCTCGGCTCCTCGGGAAATGGACGTCACGCCCGTTTCCACGATGACGAGCCCGTTGGTCCCGGTCATGGAACTGAGCATGCCCGATCCCTGGCCCGCGACTGTCGAGGCGTGAAACCGGCCGCCGGTACAGGTGATCCTGGCGCGGAGATAGTGCCGACGGTCCCCGCCTGCCGTCAGGTCGTTCTCGAGTTCCGCCTGAACCGTAGGCAAGCGCCAGTCATGGGGTCCATAGCCCATCATCTTGCGCATGGCAGGCCGCGCGAAGAGGAGGAAAGAGACCATGCACGAAACGGGATTTCCCGGCAGGCCGAAAAACGGTTTTCCTTGCAGCAACCCATAGGCGAGGGGTTTCCCGGGT
>JAPOOT010000366.1 GCA_026713285.1 Gemmatimonadota bacterium
CCATGCGCAACGACCACGACCTCCGTAGAGACCTCCGTTTCGCCGCCGATGACTACCAGTCGGCCGACAACCGGGATTTTACCACGGACGCTATCCACGGAGGATATCACGGTACGTCGTCCTCGGTGCCGATCTACCAGGGGAATACCAATTACCGGGAGGGATACGAAGGGACGAATTCCTACGGCCGTGGGCTGGACAAGGCGGGCGGTCCCACGAGCGGCGCACTTGAAGAACAGGTGAGGATCCTCGAAGGCGCGGAGTGGGCGCAAGCGACCTCGTGCGGCATGTCGGCGGTCAGCCAGACCCTGTTCGGCCTGCTGAAAAGCGGCGACCGGGTAGTCTGCCACGAGACCGTTTACGCCGGGACCCACATGCTGTTCCAGGACGTGCTGCCGACAAAGTGGGGCGTGGAAGTCCAGATGGTCAACCTGTGCGACCTGGACGCCTTCGAAACCGCGCTGAAAAAGCCGACCAGGATGGTCTATTTCGAACCGTACGCCCACTCCATGGAATTCATCGATCTGGCTCGCGCCACGGACATGGCCCATGAAGTTGGCGCCCTGGTCGTGGTAGACAACACATTTCTATCGCCCTACCTGCTGCGCCCCCTGCACTACGGCGCAGACGTGGTCCTCCACGCCATGACGAAGTACATGGCCGGACACGGAGACGCGCTGGCCGGGATCGTCTCCGGCCGCGACGAAGAGATCCGGAAGCAGATACATTACATGCGGATCCTCATGGGTGGCGTGCTGGCGCCCATGAACGCCTTCCTCGTGCACCGGGGCCTCAAGACGCTGGCCTTCAGGATGGAGCGGCACTGCGGCAGCGGCCAGAAGGTGGCGGAGTACCTGGACCAGCACGAAAAGCTCGCCCGGGTCGACTACCTGGGCCTGACCTCACACCCGTATCACGAGGCCGCGACCGGATACCTGCATGGTTTTGGGGGAATGATGCGGTTCGTCTCCCGGCACGGCGTCTCGCTCGACACTTTCATCGGCAGTCTGCGGATGTGCAAGCCGTGGTACAGTCTGGGCGATGTGGAGACGTTGATCCTGCCCTCGGGCGAGAGCGCGGATGGCGGTTTTGGAGCGCGCGTTTCGGTGGGTCTGGAAGACCCTGACGACATCATCGCCGACCTGGATCAGGCGCTGGAGAAAGCGTAAGCGGATGGTCGATTTCGGTAATGTACAGAAAGATCTGTATACCAACCTGCCTCTTCAACACGACCAAAAAATCTTTAGGAATTACCCAGGAGTGAGTGACTTCTCCACCTCAACCGGTACAGTAATGCTAACAAACCTCACTGCGGGATAGAGATAGTCGTCTCCACTCTCGTCGACAACCCGTATATCACCATCGTCTCTTGCCGCATCGTCGCGGACCACCCGGTAGATTTTATGTTTCTCCAATGAGGCCGTGTAGTCCGTATTGTCAATGCAGACCACAAAGGATTCCTGTTTACTGTGACTTTTTTTATTCATGGTCTGAATCCAGGTAGCATTTGCGTTTGATCTCCAACTTGCCGATGGCATGGCCTTCTACCAGTGCAATTCCACCCTACGCAGGACGCCGCTCTGGAGTCGAATGGTCGCTTCCCCCTATTCCTCAAACCACCTGCTCGACCTCTTGCTCGACGAACTCTACCGGCTTGTCCGCAGGAAGAGGGAACCGATGAACTGGCTCATCAGGCTGTATCGGAGGATGGCATATCCCAGCACCCCCGATAGCAGCGATCCCACGATGATCCCCAGCCGCTCGTCGAACATGGCGTGTAAATCGGTTTCGCCGAAGGCCAGGGAACCGATGAACAGGCTCATGGTGAATCCGATACCGCACAGGGTACTTGCCCCGTAGAGGCCAGCCCAGGACATCCCCCTGGGCAGCGCGGCCACTTTCATCTTGATGAACAGCCAGCACAGTGCGAATATCCCGATCTGCTTACCCAGGAACAGTCCGAGGGCGACCCCGACGGGTACGCCGTGAAGCGCTTGCTCGGCCGTAATGCCGCTCAACATGACACCGGAGTTGGCGAAAGCGAACACGGGAAGGATGACGAAGGCCACGACGGTGTGCAGATCGTGCTCCAGGATCTTGAGCGGCGAAACGTCGGGGTCGGTCCTGGAACGCATGGGGATGAACGCGGCCAGGATCACGCCCGCGAGCGTTGCGTGCACTCCGGATTTAAGCAAGGCGATCCAGAGGACTATGCCGACCATCATGTACGAACTGTGGGAGACCCAGTTCCTGTTGTTCAGGAAGACCAGCACGAGTACGCAGCCCGCGGCCACCATCAGGGAGGTCATCGAAATTTCCGCCGTGTAGAATACCGCGATGATCACGATGGCCCCGATATCGTCCAGGATGGCCAGCGAGGTCAGGAAGACCTTGATAGAAATGGGCACGCGCGTACCCAACAAGGTCAATACGCCCAGGGTAAAGGCGATGTCCGTAGCGACCGGGACGGCCCAGCCCCGCCATACGGAGGGGTCGTCGCTGTTGATGAGGAGATAGATCAGCGCGGGGACCAACATGCCGCCGACGGCGCCGATGCCGGGCAGGATGATGTTGCGCCGGTTCGACAGCTCGCCCTCGAGGAATTCCCGCTTCAATTCCAGTCCCACAAGGAAGAAGAAGATGGTCATCAGACCGTCGTTAATCCAGAGGAGCAGCGGTTTGTTGATATCCAGCGCGGCGATGCGGATCTCGATCTCTATCTCCAGCAATCGATGATAGAGCGGTTCGAGGAACGAGTTCGCGAACACCATGGCCAGGGCGGTCGCGAGCATCAGCAGAATGCCGCTGGCGGATTCCAGTCTTAAAAAGGCGTGGATAAAAGGGATTTTCTGGTTCTGCATATGAATTTGGTACCCGTACCTCTCTCAGGCGGCGCCCGCCACCGGTCCAACCACTTTCTCCTCGTGAAGGGCAGTTCCCGTTTACTCCTTCAGGCGGCGTTTACGACCTGCCCGACCATTTCCTCCACGTCGATCGACTCTCCCGTCTTCGAAGCTTCGATGGCGGCGAAGACCATGGCCACGCTCCGGATGTTGTGCTCCAGGCAGGTATCGGGTACGGGTCCCCCGTCGATCCAGTCGAGGAACTCGTCGATCTGCCATTGGTGTCCGTCGTATTCGGGTACGACGGGACTGACGTCTTCGACGCACATGCCTTTTCCGGGCGTATGTCTATACATGCGCGTCACCCCGTCGCTTCCAATGGCGACGGCGCCCTCTTCGCATTCCGCCCGGTAGTACTCCCCGTGCCAGCTGTTCTGTTCGGCGGCGCCCAGGCACGACCCCTCGTAGGCCGCCTTCACTCCGTTGGTCATATCCATCACGTACATGGCACAGCAATCCCCCTGGAAGGTGCTCCACGGCCGGTTCCACTCCCATCCGGCGATCGTCTTGCAGTCTCCCCCCGACAGATTCCGCATCATGTCAAAGTGATGCACGGCGCCTTCCACAAGCAGGGTGTGCGGTATGTCGTAGCGGAAGGCGCCCCAGGCGCCGTATTCCCGGTAGTCCGCGGCAAAACGGCCCTGGATGTAGTTGATCCGTCCAAGCGCTCCGTCCCGCAATACCTGCCGCATCGTCAGCATACGGCTGGAATAGCGGTAGTTCTGAATCACGTGCATCTTCAGGCCGGCATCCATGACCGCCCTGTATATATCTACGCATGCGGACCACGTGTCGGCAATCGGTTTTTCACTCAGGATGTCCAGCTTACGCTCCACCGCCAGCATCACGGCGTCCCGGTGAACGGCCGGAGGAATGACGATTGTGCAGTAGTCCGCGTCCACCTCCCCGAAAGCGCTCTCCATGTCCGTGTACCTGTGACTCCGGGGAAGCCCCAGGAAATCCCCTGCGTCGTGGAGAATATCCGCGTTGATATCCACCAGTGCGGCGATCTCGTGCCGGTCATTGAACCGCGGATAGAAACTGCGAATCCATCCGCCGGCCATGCCGCCGGCGCCGATCATCAGGCACTTCTTCCTATTAGACACTTGGCACTCCATTCCCTTGTTGAAAAACGACTTGTTGAAAACCTGTCGCTATATGACCATCCGCTTCCATACACCCTGCCGGAACCGGTAAACGCAGGCAATGCCGAGGAGACAGATATAGATCGTCGCACTCAGCCAGGCCCCCCAGAAATCCAGACCCATCGTGAAGGCGAACAGGTAGGTCATTGGCAGGAAGATGACCCAGGCGCCTATGAAGGCGGCCACGGCGGACCACCGGGTGTCGCCGGCGCCGCGAAGAGCGCCGATGTATATGACGGCGAGGGCGTCGAAGGCCTGGAAGAGCGCCGCGAATAAGAGTCCCTGCCTTCCGTAGCGTATGACGGCCGGGTCGCCGTTGAAAAGTGAAACGAGCGGCTCGGGGAACAACAGGAAGCACAGGCCGATGAAAACCATGATGCCCATGGCAAGTTTCAAGGCGCTGTATGCGCTGCGCTCGGCCAGTTCGATGCGTTTCGCGCCGATATACTGGCCCACGAGCGTGGAAGCGGCCATGCCGATACCCAGGCCGATCATGTACGAGATGGACATCAGCTGGATGGCGATCTGGTTCGCGGCCAGCTGGGCGTTTCCCAATCTCCCGATGACGGCGGCGAAAATCACGAAGCTGCCGATATCGAGGAACCGTTGCAGGCCGATCGGCGCGCCAACCTTTAAAAGCCGGACCTGGTCCAGCCACCGGGGCCGGGGAACGGTCCGGTTGGCATAGGGATGCAGCCGTCTGGACAGGAACAGGACGAGGTAAATCCCTCCGCCCAGCATGCCGGCCAGCGCCGATCCGATGGCCGATCCCTGCACTTCGAGGCGGGGCAGGCCGAAATTGCCGTAGATCAATCCGTAATTCAGGATGACGTTGATGATATTGATGGTTATGCCGATCTTCATCGGCGTTTTGGTATCGCCGATACCGCGGAAGAAGCTGGCGGCCGTCATGGCGACCATGAAGGCCGGGCCGTCGATCAGGCGCCACTGCAGGTAGTTGACGCCCAGGCGCCGAACTTCTGCGGAAGGTCCCGCAAGGTCGAACAAAAGCGGTACGAAGGGGATGACGAGCAGGATCAATACGCCGCTTGCCACGGCCATGTACAGCCCCTGCCAGGTCATGTACCCGCATTCCTTCCGGTTGCCGGCGCCGTAGCTCTGGGCGACGAAGGTATTCAACCCCATCGCCAGACCCAGGACCGGCAGGTAGAAGAGCCACGCGAGCATGGACCCGAGACCCACGGCACCGATCTCGGCCACGCCGAGCTGGCCGACCATGTAAGTGTCGACCACGCCCAGCAGGGTCTCGGACATGTTGGCCAGGATGATCGGATAGGCCAGCAGCCAGACGCGGTTCACGCTTCCCGCGGACGGATGGATGGCGGGTACGGGATCCTGAACCTCAGGTTTCGATGATTCGGATACGCTCATGTTCTTTATGGGACTGTGGCGGAATCACATGGCGCATTGCGAGGGACGACGGTACGGCGGCACGGCGGCACGGCGGATCACATCCCTCGCGGTTACGCAGCTCACGTATCGGTCCAGACACCATTCCAACTTACTATTCAGTCGAAACAGGCCATGCATATCCCGCAAGAAAGTGTTGAACTTCACATCCAGCGCACGCTCCAGCCGGAAAAGGTTACGCGTCGCCGACGATGGTCAGGCCGCCGTCGACCACGAGGCTGGCGCCGGTGATGAAGGACGCCTCGTCGGAGGCGAGAAACACCACGGCGGAGGCGATGTCTTCCGGCAGTCCCAGCCGTTTCATGGGAGGCCGGTCGATATAGGGCCGTTGAATCGCTTCGTCGAGACCGTCCCAGGCATGCGTCAGGATGGCGCCGGGCAGCACCGCGTTGCTTCGGATCTCGGGCCCGTAGTCCACGGCCACGGAGCGCGTGATCCCGATCACCCCGCCCTTGGCCGCGTCGTAGGCGGCGTAGTCACGGAAACCGACCAGACTGTGCACGGACGCCGTGTTGACGATCGCGCCGCCCCCCGAATCTTTCATGACCGGAATGGCGTGTCTGCAGCCCAGGTAGATAGCCTTCAGGCAGACGTCCAGCGTCCGGTCCCAGTCGGCTTCCGGCAGGTCGCAGACCGGCCCTGGCGCGTGCCAGTAGGCGTTGTTGTGCAGGATCTGCAGTCCGCCATAGGTGTCGACCGCGCACTGAATCATGCGTCGAACCTGATCGTCCCGCCCCACGTCTGCAACGCAGGCCGTGGCTGCCCAGCCTGCCTGGCGGATCGATTCGACCGTCTGTTCAAGTCCCACTTCGTTGATGTCCACGGCCACCACCCGGGCGCCTTCCCGCGCCATCATCTCCGCGGTGCCTCGTCCAATGCCCGATGCCGCGCCGGTTACGATCGCCGTCTTGTCTTCCAGTCTCATGGTTCTGCTCCGGTTGCCTGGTCTTCTTGATACAAATGTTTACAAAATGCCCGACTTGCCGGCAGATTACCGATCCCTGGTTTCGTGTTTACGTGCCGCCATTCTCACCACGCGTTCCGGTCCGGCTTCCCCGGTCGTTCATCCCCCGGTTACGGGCCGTTCCTGCGTACGGCTCCAAAGGTCTTCGAAACCATCGGTGCCGTCTTCCC
>JAPOOT010000483.1 GCA_026713285.1 Gemmatimonadota bacterium
CTGGAGCGCCGACACATCGGGACCGATCAGGGCTTCTAGCACATCGAGAATCCGGGGTTGCAGCAGGTACCTTTCATGCAGTTCATGCTTCCGGTGGAGCATGTGTATACGCAGCCAGTGCTGCCCCATCTGCTCGGGAGTCAGGCCAGGCGGCGGTGGCTCAACGCCGTCGATGATGATCCTGCCGCTCATCAGTTCCTCGGTATGGCGGCGGATTTCCTCCACTTCCGTGTCGGGTACGAGTCCCTGGACAACCAGGTAGCCATCCCGGTGGTAGTCGATATAGTCCTGGACACCGATTTGATAACGGTCTTGCGGCATGGTCGGCTCCTTGCGGCGGTACGAATGCGGCGCGGCGGTACGAATGCGGCGGTACGAATATGGAATTCGAAGCGTTTTCGGTACGGTTCAATAAAGTAAAATATCCCTTTCTACTTGAAAAGAGGTTGATAAACATCGACCGAATGGTAAATTACTTAATTTGTGCGGATTGTGACACTGAAACGTTTATTATTGTTGATTTGTGTTGATCAGGACTATATATGATTTATTCGATCAAATCCCCGGGTTCTACGTTAACATGAATCCAAATCACATTGGCGCCGAAGAGGTTGAGTTTTTTCAGGAGAATGGTTATCTCCGGATTCCGAGGTTCTTCTCGAAGGATGAAGTGACGGAACTGAGAGAAGCCCTGGACAAAACGGTAGCGGAGAAAAGGGAACGCATACTGGGCGGCGGGCGTGAAACGGACGAGGATTACAACCGCGTATTCCACCAGATGGTCAACCTGTGGGTGGACCACGATGTAATCCGCAAGTATTCCTTTGACGCGCGCCTGGCGGAGATCGCCCGTAAGATATCGAAGTGCAAACGCCTGGTCATCTACCATGACCATGGACTGATCAAGCCCGGTGGCGAGCGGAGCAAGGAAACCAACTGGCATCAGGACGCTCCTTACTGGCCCATGGAGCAGGTAGGCGCGCTGTCGGCCTGGATCGCCGTGGACGATGTCACCGTGGACAACGGCTGCATGCAGTTCATACCAGGCTCGCACCAATACGGCCGGCTGGCGCCCGTGCCCTTGAGTACGGAGGGTGCGAGCGTACTGAAAGAAGTCGAGGGTACGGACGTCGAAGTCGAGGTTGAACCCGTCGTAATGGAAATGGAAGCAGGCGGCGTCACCTTTCATCACGGATGCACGTTCCATTACGCCACATCGAACCGTACCGATTCGCCCCGGAGAGCCCTGGCGATCATCTATATTCCCGAGTACGTGAACTACAACGGCCGATGGGACGCGGGAGGCGACCAGACACTGAAACCGGGCGAGCCGTTCGGTGGACCGTTGCATCCCATCCTCGCCTCGGGATAGGCAGGGTACCGTATCAGGGAATCGATCAGGCCGGCAATCCATCACATCACCTGCCGGATACGCAACCGAGTTTGACCATCTGGAGTACATAAAGCCTTTTTGCCGAATAGGGTGATTTTATAAACCTGATAAAGGGGGATGGTTTCATGGAGATCAGTGTCGACCGAGCAAACGAGGTACTGATTGCGAAGGTTGAAGGTCGAATCGACGGTGCGAACGCCCGGGAATTCGAGGATGCGCTTAACGGCGCCATTTCGGAAGACGACAGCAAGGTGTTGCTTGACTTCGGAGCGCTGTCCTATATAAGCAGCGCCGGGCTGAGGGTCATCCTGCTGATCGCTAGATTGCTTCAGAAACGGAATGCCGCGTTCGCGCTGTGCTCCCTGTCGGACCCGATCCGCGAAGTCTTCGAAATCAGCGGATTCGACAAGATCATTTCCATCCACGATACCCAGGCGGATGCCGTGGATAAGATCGGCCGGTAAGTAGCCGTGCGTGCCGATCGAATTACGGTAGAAACCTGCTTAAAAGCCGGGCGTGTCGATAGCGAACGGATGCGCCGGCGTCCAGGGATGCGATGACGCAGACACCGTATAAAATCCTCGTAGTGGACGATGAGCCGGATCTCGAACACCTCATGCGTCAGCGATTGCGCCGTGATGTCCGCTCCGGCCAATACACCCTGTTTTTCGCCCAGAACGGCGTGGAAGCCCTGGAACGTCTGAGCGAAATCCCCGATATCGACATGGTGTTATCGGATATCAACATGCCCAGGATGGACGGTCTGACCCTGTTGGCGCAGATACCGAACATCGCCCCCGACATCCGCGCCGTCGTGGTATCCGCATACGGGGACATGAAGAACATCCGGACGGCCATGAACCGGGGCGCTTTCGACTTCATTACCAAGCCTATCGATTTCCAGGACCTTCGTGTAACCATCGAACGGACCCTGAAGAACATGGAGGAATGGCGCGAAGCCCTGGAGTCACGGGATAAGCTGGTTAGGCTGCAGAACGAACTGAACGTGGCCAGCAAGATGCAGCAGTCGATTCTGCCGACCGAGTTTCCCGATTCCGATCACTGCACGATCTTCGCGAACATGGAGCCCGCCCGGGAAGTCGGCGGTGATTTCTTCGACGTATTTCCCTTGCCTGGCCGTAAAATCGGCCTGGCCATCGCCGATGTATCCGACAAGGGCGTGCCGGCGGCCCTGTTCATGATGTCGAGCCGGACCCTGCTGAAGGGATCGGCAATCGGGGCCATGGAGCCCGGCGCCGTATTGAAAGAAGTCAACGATCTCCTTACCGAAGAAAACGAAGCGGCCATGTTCGTCACCACGTTCTACGCGGTGTACACCCCCGAAACCGGCCAGGTCGACTACGCCAACGGAGGACACAATCCCCCGCTTGTAGTCCATCCCGATGGCTCTTCGACGCTGCTCCCCGGAACCGACGGGATGGCCCTCGGGGTATTCCCCGGCGTCCATTTCGGCCAGTCTGCCATCTCGGTCTCGCCCGGCGATCTGCTTGTGCTCTACACGGACGGAGTTACCGAAGCCATGAACGCCGACGGCGAGGAATTCGGTATGGATCGCCTGCAGGCGGTATTCTCGGATTCCCCTCCCGCCACCACGGAAGAAGCGAACAAAGCCGTATTCAAAGCGGTTCATGATTTCGCGGGGGAGACGGCGCAGTCGGATGATATAACCTGTGTCACCGTGCTTCAACGCTAGGTCCGCCCATGCGAAGAAAACGCTCTCTTTGCCTGCCTACCAGACTGGACCAACTCGAACGGATTTACGAGGCCGTGGACGAACTTGGCGAGTCGGAAGAATGGCCGCCGGGCATGGTGTACCAGGTCAAGCTGGTCCTCGAGGAACTGGGCGTCAACATCGTTACCCATGGTCACGCCAACGACCCGGATCACGAATTCGAAGTGGTACTGGACTCCGATCCGGAAGCGCTGACCATCGAGTTGCGGGACGAAGGCCCGGCGTTCAACCCGCTTACCGACTCATCGGAACCGGATATCGAGTCCGGGGTTGAAGACCGGCCCGTCGGCGGTCTGGGCATCTATCTGGTCCGGACCATGATGGATGAACTAAGTTACCGCCGGGAAAACGACAAGAACGTCCTGACGATCGTCAAGCGGAAGGAAAATGGATGAGACGAACGCGTGACCACTGGGCGGTCGCCATACTACTCGCCCTTGGTGCGACGGCGTTCTCTCCCGCTTTAATTCCTGCATGCAGCGGTGCGAACGCCTCCCAGGTCGAAGAACCCGGCGTAACGGACGAACGCATACTGTTCGGACAGTCGGCGGCGTTCAGCGGTCCAGCCAGGGAACTCGGCCGCAACATGAACCTCGGCATCGAGGCGGCCTTCCAGGAAGCAAACCGCAGGGGCGGCGTACATGGACGGCAGCTTGCGCTCATTACGCTCGACGACGCCTACGAACCCGAAGCCGCCATCGCTAACACGCGCAAGCTGATCGAGGACGAAGGCGTTTTCGCGCTGATCGGCGCGGTCGGCACGCCGACTTCCCGTTCGGCCGTCCCCATCACGTCGCAGGCCGGTGTGCCCTATATCGCGCCCTTTACCGGCGCGATCTTCCTTAGGGACAACACGGAAACCGGCGTCATCAATCTGCGCGCCTCCTATTTCCAGGAAACCGAGGAAATCGTCGACCGCCTTTCGCGCGATCTGGGGATCACGCGCATAGGCGTGATGTACCAGAACGATTCCTTCGGCCGGGTGGGTTACCGGGGTGTGCGGCGAGCGCTGGATCGAAGGAATCTGGATCCGGTGGCGATCGGCGTGTATCCCCGGAACACCACGGCGATCAAGGCGGGGCTGCTTGACCTGCAGGCCGGCAAGCCGGACGCCGTGGTCGTCATCGGCGCGTACCAGCCGGTCGCAACGCTCATCTCATGGGCGCGGCACGTGGGATTCAACCCGGTGTTCGCGACGATTTCCTTCGTGGGAAGCAACGCCCTGGCGGGTGAACTGGGTCCCGATGGCCAGGGTGTACTGGTTTCCCAGGTAGTACCCTTCCCCGCAGCCGGCGATATCGCCATCGCGGTGCGGTATCGCCGCGCACTCGCCGCGCACGCGCCCGGCTCCACACCCGGATTCGTTTCTTTCGAGGGATATCTGGCGGGCAGACTGGCCATCACCGCGCTCGAGGGCTGCGGTCCCGACGTAAGACGGACTTGTCTCGTTGAAAGTCTGAACCAGGCCGGGACTATCGATATGGGCGGTCTTCGTCTTGAATTCGGAGACGGGGACAACCAGGGTTCCGACGCCGTTTTCCTCACGGTGATCGGAAAGGATGGCCGTTACCATCCCATCAATACCCTCCGGGACGTGATGCCATGATCAAAAAGTGGCTGCTATGGTTGTACGACAAGGGTCCGTCCCGGATTTCGGGGCAGTTGTACCTGGGAATCGGGACTGCGGTAGCGATCACCATGTTCGCAAGTCTGGTGGCGTGGTTCGCCTTCAACGAGGTAGGTGAAGCGCAGCGCGAAGTGAACGAGGTAGCCGTACCCGAAATCGCCGCGGCCTTCGGGGTGGCGCAACGGAGCGGAACGCTGGCTGCGGCCGCTCCTCGTCTTGCGGCCGCGGAGACCCCCGAGGCCTTCGAAGCCGTGACCGCGAGTATTGCCGACGAGCGGGAGAGTTTCGCTGAGCAGTTGGAGGCAATCGCCGCGTACAGCATGGAAAACGAGCGCTTTCAAACCATCAGCGAAAGCGGGAATACGCTGATGTCCAACATCGCGATGATCGAGGAATCCGTGGCGCGCCGTTTCATACTCGAAGAACAAAGCCAGTTGTTGCGAAGGGAACTGGAGCGGCTGCAATCCGAACTGACCGGTATTCTTGTCCCGGCCCTGGACGACCAGTTGTTTTACACGGCGACGGGTTACCGGAACATCGACGATCCCGCGGCGCCCCGCTCGGAGTATCTTTCCGAACTGGAACTTCAGCGGTACCGCCACCTCGCTGAATTGCAGTCCGAGGCGACCGTCAGTACCCGGATCCTGTCGAACGTCTTCAATCTCGTCGATGCCGACAGGATCGAGCCCTTGCTGGAGCAGTTCGAATCGGCCAGCGGGGGAGTGGAAAGAAGCCTCGCCGGCCTGGGTACGTCTCTGCTGAGGCAGAGGCTCGAACAGGTTTTCGCTCAGTTGTTTGAACTGGGCAGCGGAAACGAGATGATATTTCAGATTCGTGCGGAAGATCTGGAACTCCTCGCCCAGCAGCGCGCACTGATCGAGAACAACCGGAATATCGCGGTCGAACTGGTCGCGGAAGTGGAAAGTCTCGTAAATTCTGCGCAGGCAAGCACCCAGGCCGCGACGGTCGCGTCGACCCGGACGATCCAGGTGGGAAGACAGCTCCTGCTCGCGCTGAACGCGGTCAGCCTGGTTGGCGCTTTGCTGATCGCCTGGTTGTTCGTGGGAAAAGTCCTGCTGCGGCGCCTGGGTTTTCTGTCCGAACACATGCGGCGCATGGCGGGGGGCGACTTGACACAGAAAGTGGAGCTGGACGGCCGCGACGAGGTGGCGGACATGGCCTCGGCGCTTGAAGTGTTCAGGTTGCATTCGATCGAAGCGCAACGGCTGAACCTCGTGGAAAAACTCGCCGAGGAACTGCGGGGCAAGAACGACAAGCTGGAAGAAACTTTGGGCGAATTGCAGCGGGCGCAGGACCAGATCGTCATGCGGGAAAAGCTGGCGGCCCTCGGCGAACTGACGGCAGGCGTTGCCCATGAAATCCAGAACCCGCTGAACTTCGTAAAGAACTTCGCGGAGTCGTCGGAAGAACTGCTGGAGGAACTGCATGAAGAACTGCCTGAAGGCGGCGGTTCGATCGACGAAGCGCAGAACGATCTCATCCGGGAAATCGGCGGTGATCTTACGGATAATCTGCGCCGGATCAGGGAACACGGCGAACGGGCCAACCGGATCGTGCGGGACATGTTGCAGATGGGGCGCGGATCGGGAGACAAGCAGTCCACGGACGTAAACGCGTTACTGGAAGAACATGCCCGGCTGGCGTACCACGCCGCCAGGGCATCCAACCCGGATTTTCAACTCGAAATCAACGAGGACTTCGACCCCGATCTCGGAAAGATCGAGATCGTTTCGCAGGAAATGGCCCGGGTGTTTCTGAATATGGTGAACAATGCCTGCCATGCGACCAACGAGAAAAGAGCAGACCCGGATACGGATAGCGGATACGTACCCGCGATCTGGCTGTCCACCCGTCGCGAGGAAGATCAGATTCTCGTACGCATAAAAGACAACGGCAAGGGGATACCGCCCCACGTGCGGGAGAAGATCTTCAATCCCTTTTTCACCACCAAGCCAACCGACCAGGGCACCGGCCTTGGCCTGGCGCTCTCCAACGATATCGTCCGCGAGCACGGGGGTAACATCGAGGTGGATTCCGAACCGGGGGAGTACACCGAGATGGCCATCAGCCTGCCGTTCGAACCTGCCGTAGCCCCGCAGGAATCCTCCTAGCGTTTCATCAGTACGGCGAACGGTCGGATGACCGAATCATCGCGGGGGAAAGCGTATTGCCATTACGAATCGGGCCGCCATGCGCGGAGCGTCATAGAGTTGAGCACGACGCTGATGCTGGAGCAGGCCATCATGGCCGCGGCAAGCGCCGGGAAGAGGAATCCCGTCGCGGCCAGCGGAAGTCCGATTACGTTGTAGATAAACGCCCAGAACAGATTCTGCTTTATTTTCCGGATTGTCCTGCGACTTACGTCGATGGCGCCGGCCACCAGGACCGGTTCGGGTCTCATCAGCGTGATCGCGGCCGTTTCCATCGCCACGTCCGTACCGGAACCCATGGCGATACCCACGGTTGCGCGGGCGAGGGCCGGCGCGTCGTTGATCCCGTCGCCGACCATGCAGACCTTCGCCCCGCTCTCCGTCAATCGCCCGATGATACGCTCTTTTTCTTCCGGCGTGGCGCCGCCGTACGATTCGTCGACACCCGCCGCGCTGCCGATCCGCGCCACGACGGGTTCCGCGTCGCCCGATACGAGCAAGATCCTTACCCCGAGCTTCCTGAGCCTGTCAACCACTACAGCCGCGTCGGCGCGTAATGCATCGACGATATCGAAGCGAGCCAGGTATTCGCATCCGGCATCTCCCCGGGCAGCCAGCCAGACCGCGGACATGCCGCCGGACTGCGGGGAATCGGGCGGCGGCGTATCCCCGCAGGTCTCGTGGAAGAGCCTTCGATTACCGAGCAGGTAACGCGTTCCATCGACTTCGCCCTCGACCCCGCGCGCCACCACGCTCCTGAACCGTTCGACCCCGGCGGGTGACACGCCCCGTCCGGCCGCGGCCAACTGAAATGCCCTTGCGAAGGGATGCTCACTGCCCTGCTGAAGCCCCGCGGCAATTGACAGCAACTCCTCTTCGCCTCGGTCGGCCAGGGGAACCAGGGACGCGAGGACTGACCTGCCTTCGGTCAGCGTTCCCGTCTTGTCGAAGACGATGTGAGTCAGCCCGTGAGCCTGTTCCAGGGATTCGATGTCCTTGACCAGGATACCTGCCCGGGCTGCCGCTCCGGCGCCGGCCACGATCGCCGTCGGTGTCGCCAGTCCCAGCGCGCAGGGGCAGGCGATAACGAGGACGGAAACGGCATTGATCAAAGCAGTTTCAAGATCGCCCCCTGCGAGGATCCACCCGGCAAAAGTGATCACGGCCAGGGCCACGACAACAGGTACGAATACGCCGCTGATACGATCCACCAGGCGCTGGATGGCTGGTTTGGCGGCCTGGGCGTTTTCAACCAGCCGGATCACCCGGCCCAGGGTCGAATCGCTTCCGACGGCCCGGGCCTCGATTTCCATGAAGCCGTTGATATTCAACGATCCGGCAATCGCGGTGTCGGCAGGGTATTTCGGAACGGGTACGCTCTCGCCGGTGATGAGGGCCTCGTCGACTTCGGCCTCGCCCCGCAGCACGACGCCGTCCACGGCTACCCGGTCGCCGGGGCGGCAGATCACGACGTCACCCACCTTCAAAGCGTGCACCGGCGTTTCCCGCTCGGTGCCGTCCGCCGTTCGAATCCGCGCGGTAACCGGCCGGATGGCGAGCAGCTCGCGTATCGCCCGGCTCGCGCTTCGCCGCGCCCGGGTCTCGATGTGCTTGCCGATGAGCACGAGGGTAATGATGATCGCCGAGGCTTCGAAGTAGAGTTGCCCCGCCGCGCCGGAACCCAGACTGATCACCAGGTACCAGCTGTATGCGAAGGCGGACGACGTGCCCAGGGCCACCAGGACGTCCATGTTCGCGCCGCCGCCGCGCAACGCGTGAAAAGCGCTCCGGTAATAACGCGCGCCGATGCCGATCTGCAGAACAGTAGCCGCCAGCGCTTCCGCGTAAACCGGCATATGCCATTCGATGCCGGTCCAGCTTTGCAGCAGTCCGCTCAGCATCTGCAGCAGAAAGGGGAGTGTCACGATGATCGCAGCGATCATGGCGACACGGTCCCGGCTTGCCTGACCGCGTTCCGTTTCAGGCTCGTATCGATCATCCTGTACGGGAGTCAGTCGGTATCCGGCATCGGCCACGGGCCCGGCCAGCGCGTCAACTTCCAGGGTTGGCCTGACTGTCAGCGTCGCACGTTCCAGGGCAAGGTTTACGTGGGCGGCGGCAACACCCGGGACATCGGAAAGGATTTTCTCAACCCGCGCGGAACACGCGCTGCAGGTCATGCCCTCTACGTGGAATACGCGGGTTTCGGTATCCACGTCGAAATCCTGTGCTTGCGTGGAGTTCGCCATATCCGGTACTCGCAGTGCGGGGGAACGCTAATGGGTGTCCAACGTCTCCAGCCCGTGCATGGTGTCGGATTCGAAATAGAACAGGGCGTAGGCGAGACCGATCCCGATGAGGAAGGCCACGGCGAGTATTCCGCGGTCATGACTATGAAACTGTATCTCGGGGAGAAGGTCGCTTAACGAGATACACAGGAACACGCCAGCGGCAAAGGCCATGATGTATCCCACGACATGCAGCTCGTTGAGTTCACTCAACACGCCTACGCCAAGGTAGGTCAATATCGTAATGAGCGGACACAACAGGGCGAAACCGACGTTGGTCAATGTACAGGCCCGGTCGCCGTAGCCTGAAACCCTCATCAATCCGATTATGGAGTACGCGTCCAGCGGCTTATGCAGCATGATCGCCAGAAACACCCCCAGGCCGACAAGAATCGTTTCTCCTTCGTGAATCAAGCCGATACGCATGCTTGCGCCGAGGGCGATACCTTCGGTTATGGTGTGCAGTCCGAGACCCGTGGCGACGCCGAACACGCTGCGGGGATTGACTTTCACCGAACCATGATGATCGTGGTGGCCATGCTGGTCCGGCGTCTCCACCGCTTCGTGATCGAATTCGTGTTGATGAAACCGGAATATACGCAGCAGCACGATAATCATGATGACGCCAAGTACCGCACACCCCACGGCGATTTCACCGGCATACGGTCCGGGGATATCTTCGAGGCTATGCAACAGGAGGTGGTACATGGCGACGCCCAGCAGAAACCCCGCCACAAGACTCATGACCAGTTGCGTGCGGAAATGGGTCATGGTGACGATGGCCGAAAGTTTGCCGCCCAGAAGGGATACGGCAAAGATCGCCGCCGAGTAGGTCAGGAGAAGCAATACGATATCATTCAACACGGCGGAAGCGTCCTAACCATCTATGTGCGTGTATGTTCCTGCGAGGACGTATGATATACTGCGGCGTGCCAATTTAGAAGAAAATCGTAAGCAGGGCTATCGTGATCAACCCGCCCACCATGAACCCAAGTGCACTCACAATGCCCGATACGGTGGCCGAATCGGCGAGACGGAAGGTTTGCTCTTCAACGGTGAACATGACCTGTGACCGGTTGATTTCTCCATCGACGAAACGTTTCAGCGCGTTCTCGGCGCCGTGGGCTTCTTTCACCGAAACTACGGCCACGAGGATCATCGTCAGGGCGGAGGCAAGGGTGCCGAGCGCGAACGAGAGCAGTGAAAACAAGCTGAACCAGTGGTAGGAGGTCGCCTGATCGCCCGTCGCCGCGCTCATGAAGCCGATAATCAGCGCCGCGCCACCCGCGTTACCGAACAAGAGGAGACGGGTCGATTCAGTGATCATCCTGAACATGGTACCGCGCCGCAGCGCGACGACCTTGTAAAGCTCGCGCAACCACTCCTCGCCGATTTCCTCGACCGTAAACTCATCCACCTTCTTCACAGGTCAGTCCTCGTGTAAAGATTGCTATTCGCCCAGATCGGTAAGCCGGATGTACCTTGACCCCGTATTCGTACCGGGCGCGAATTCCAGGGTCCAGTCGTCGATCATGACTTTCTCGGGAGACAGCGCGACGTTCATGAATTGTTCCCGTGTAAAAACGCCTTCCATGCGCTCCAGCACATCGATTACGAAACGTCCGAGGATGTAGCCTTCCAGGGCCACCTCGTTCACGAGGGCCGTAACAGTCTCGGCCTCTCCGTATTCCGGCCGCAACGCGTCCAGGAAATGCTGGACTACCAGGCTGGAAGTGTTGTTCGGATCCGGTATTACCTCGGTCACCAGGATCTTGTTCGAATGGTTTTCGACCAGCTTCTTCAGTTCGTGGGAAAGGACAAAGGAAAGATTCGCAACGATGTAGTCATGACCCAGGGAGTGGGACAGGTTGATGATCTCGGAGTTTGCGGCATACGATCCCACGATCAGAATGGCATCGAGATCCGCCTTGGAGATCATAAACAACCCCGCGTGCACCGCGTGGGTGTTCCGGGAATGGGCGGTCTTTGCCAGGATTGGCAGGTCATGGGCGTTGAGCGCAATCTGGTAGTCTCGAAGTACGGAGCGGCCAAAGGCGTCGTCCTGGTAGATGACGCCGAACCGGTTCTTTCCCAGATCATTTACGATATAATCAACCATGGTCACGACTTCATCCAGGTATGCGGCCCTGAGGTTGATGACGTTGGGGAACCGGTCGAAATTGTGCAGGAAATCCGCGCCAGTGAAAGGACCTACAAAGGGAATGTCGGCACTACGGAGAACGGGGGCGATGCGCTTTGCGGTCGGCGTCCCCACGCCGCCGATTACCGCGAAGACGTCGTTTTCCGCCGCAAACCGCTCCGCGTTCGCCGCGGCCTGTTCCGGCTCATATCCATCATCCAGCGAAAGCAGCCTCAACGTCCTCCCGTCGATCCCGCCCTCTCGGTTCCGTTCTTCGAATGCGGAAAGAATGCCTGCCCTGTAATACAGTCCCAGATTCCGATTGGGACCCGTAAAGCATGCGCTTTGACCGAATACGATGGCATCCGAGGTTATGCCTGTTTCCGCCCTGGCCGTCGGTGTGTTCGCCAGCATTGTGATGTAAATGGCGATTGCCAGCGTGGCAATACCGAGCGATTTATTGCTTCGGATCACTTTGGCTCCCTTCCGTGCCCTCTTTGGATTCTTCTTCGCTTTCTTCGTCGTGCATGGTATCGACCATGGCCTTTTCTCCGGCCTGGTTCGCTGTGTCCGTGCTGCTTGTCGTCACATGTCCATGGCTGAAGATGGAAGGCGTGTCGAAAATGAGCGATCGAGGCCTGGCGACGGGAAGGTGATCCCGTTCGGTGTTCCTGCTATGGAATCTGCCTTCGATCAGGAAACCGTCCATGTCGATGTTCTCATATCGGTGAATATCCGGGGGCAAGGTCGAATAAACCGGCCTGTCCAGCGAATCGGGGCCGGCGGCCGACAACGCTTCCGGTGAATCGAAAGCCATTTCCGCCGGCGCCAATCCCGTGCCGCCGTCTACCAGGTTGACTTCGATATTTGCGTCGTTGCCGGGGTTGACTGCTGCCAGGTTCGCTTCGGCGAAAATCGTACGCATCCGCTGCCAGTATCGGGTAATGCCCACCTGGGCCGGCTGCCTGGTGTATTCGTCCAGCAGTCTCGAGAATGCGCCGGCACTGCTTTCGGCTTGCAGAACGCGTTCTCTCGCCGTGGCTTTCGCATCCATGACAATCGCTTCGGCCTGGCCCTTCGTGCGGGCGACCAGTTTCTCCCTGCGCAGGTTGGCGTTGCTGATGGACTGCATGCGCTCGGAAATGGCATCGTTGACGTCCCGGAAGGCCTCTACGGTCTCTTCGATGGGGCGGATGTCCAGGATGTTCAGGTCGACGAGTTCTATACCCATGTCAATCGTTTCGAGACGTCCGGCGAGGTAGTCGTGGAGATGACGTTCGATGATGCTCCGGTTAGACGTGAGTATAAGGTCGATGAAATTCTGCCCCACGATATTGACCATTTCTTCCCGTACGAGCATGGTCATCAGCATGGCCGGATCCGATACCGCGAAGAGAAAGTTTCGCAGGTTGTCTATTTTGTACTGCACGGCCACATCCACCTCCACCAGGTTCGTGTCGCCGGACAGCAGCGTGACGTGCGTATCCCCGGCCGTCGTTTCGCTGACGATGGGCACGCGGACGATGCGCTTCACCTTGCGTATGTGGGTTTCGTATATGAACGGAACGCAGTAATGAATTCCGGGACCGAGGTTCTCGTCCACCACCTTGCCGAAACGAACGAGGACGCCCTGCTCTTCTTTCTTTATGATATAAAACCCGCTGGCCAGCACGGCCACGATGGAAAGGGTGATCACGCTCCAGAACAGCCGGTTCCAGCCGAAGGCGTTCGCCCAATCGAACATGGCGTAGATGACGCGCGTGCTGTAGGGTAAAGATCGTTTTTCGTTCGTCATGGACTTGATATCTCGCTCTACCTGGGAACCGTTCTGCTGTCCAGGTATCTGAACAGTTCGTTATCGGCCGGCAACATGAGGGTCGTATTCTTGTCGATAATCAGGTCATAACTGTCAAGGGCCCGGATGAACCGGTAAAACGCCGGGTCCCTCCGGTAAGCCCTGCCCAGTAAAGCCATCGCTTCCGCTTCGGCCTCGCCGAGTATGGCCGTGGCTTCCGCGTGCGCCTCCGCCATTAGCTTCTCATGTTCGTTTATGGCCAGCGCTTCGATGCGTATGGCCATCTCCTCGCCCTCGCTGCGATATCGGGCTGCAATGCGCGCGCGCTCCGATATCATACGCTGGATCACGGCCGGGCGGTTTTCCATGGGCAGCGTGTATTCGATGATCCCGGCCTTCAGTACCTCGATCCCATAGTTCGCGCTGGCAATCGGGGCGACACTGCTCAGGATGTCACGGGACGCTTCGTGCAGGTCTTCGTGTTCCAGCCCAAGGCTGATGAATGCATCACGGGCCTTGTTGCTGACCACGATCCCGCTGCTCGAAAGGTAGAGATCCCGCAGACGTTCGGCTGCGTTGGCGCCCGTGCGTATCGCCTCGACATACAGGATTGGGTCTACGATGCGCCAGAGCAGGTAGCCGCTGATCAGGATGTTCTTCTGATCTTCGGTAATCAACTCGTGGGACACGTCGGTGAGTGTCTGCAGCCTCCGGTCCACCTTGTAGACTCTTGAAATCGGACGGGGCCACTTGACATGCAGTCCGGGCTGCTTCACCGGAGGCGAAATCCGGCCGAAGTTCGTCAGGACCCCCTGCTGGGTTTCGTTGATCACGTAGAAACAGTCGTATACGATCGCCGCCAGCACGAGCGCGACGATGGCCGTACGGATGCCACGTCCCTTACCGGTCATTTGCCTTTACCTCCTGTCTTGGCGGATGGGGCGGCGGCTTCCGCCGGCCTCTTTTTCCAGATCGCGACCTTGTTGAAGCTCTGTCTGTTGGGCACGATGATCTTGGGATTGCCGGCGAGAGCGGATTCCAGTTTTTCCCGCCAGAGCATGTTCCGCAGGACTTCCGGCGCCGTCCGCATGGCAGAAGAAATGACCATAATGGCATCCGCTTCCGCCGCGGAGGTCGCCACCTTTCGAAATGCCTCGCCATCGGCCTGTTCTTTCTCATACTCGGCATTGCCGTGGGCGCGCGGCACCAGGGACACCATGAACCGTTGCGCGTTGACGATGATTCGTTCCCGGTCTTCCTGGGCGCTTGAAATCTCCCGGAACGAATTCAGGGCTTCCGCCGCCGGGGTGACGTTCAGCAGGCTGACCTTCACGAGGTCGACGGTGCCAAGCACCGATGTGCCGCCATGCATCCGGGCATCCGTCACGAAAAGATTCGTCAGTTCATCTTCCAGTTCCGCCCGGTATGCAGTGAGGAGCCGGTCCAGGTCACGCGCGTTGACGAAAGTACGAACGTGCTCGCGCACCGCGTCTTCGATGATCTCTTCCGGAGCGACCGTACGGTAGTGATACGTGTACGGGTCTTTCACCCGGTACTGGACGTCCAGGGTGAGCGTGAGCATGTTCAGGTCGCCCGACACGTACTCGTACGGTGTCTCGGACATAATTGATTTTACTTCCCTGACCGGCCACTTGTCGACCTGGACGAGGGGGCGCGGCGCCAGGTAATGAAGCCCGGGCTGAAGGTCTTTCCAGTATACCTGGCCGAACAGACGGCCGTATCCGACGTGACCCGGCGGCACGACCGTGAACCCGCTGCCGAGAAAGAGGACCAGCAGCAAGCCCCACAGCATCATGCCCATGGGTGTGGCGGGCGTGATCGTACCCCGGAACGACCGGTCGCGGGTGAGCCGTTTCCACGCGTTCCGCCACGGCCGCGAGAGGGGCCGGATGTTGAGCATGAGGTCTTCGTAACCGCTGCGCATGGCGCCGGCGCGGTACCTCCAGACGACAAGCGCGATCAGGCCGATCGCACCGCTCCACTGAAGGATTTGAAGGGTGGGGGATTCGGAAGGCAACAGGTTGACGGATATGGCAAACCCGGTGGCCAGCAGCATGAAATCGATGGCAATGCCGATCACCGCGGTGACCGCGATGACGGACGTGACGTATACGGCCGCGAAACGCGCGCCGAACTGACTCATGATGATGGCGATGGTGCTTGTGTTGGTTGCGGGGCCTGTCATCAGGAATATCAGGGCGGCCCCGGGACTGACGCCCCGGGCGACCAGCGCGGCGGCAATCGGCGTGCTGGCGGAGGCGCAGATGTAAAGGGGCACGCCTACGATGATCATTACGGGGTAGGAAAGCCAGCGCGCGTATTCGTTGGACATCAGGTCGGCCGGTATGACCAGGAACAGCACGCCGCCCAGCGCGATACCGACGAGCAGCGCGAAGAGTATATCATCGGCGATCTCGACGAAGCCGTAATGGAAGATGTGCTTGACGATCTTCTTGAAATCGAGCCCGGGATATTCTTCTTCCACCTCATCCAGTTCGGTCCGTTTCGCGGACTTCGCCGGTTGCTCTCCGATGATCTCCCGGTAGAATTCCGGTTTGATCCACGATCCGAACCTCCAGGTGGACGCCACGGTGGTCAACCCCTTGATCCACTTCGTCATGAGGATCTTCATGGCGGAGGGGCTTACATAGCAGTCATCCTTGTCCGACAGCAGCGGATCGTGGACCGAGTGATCGTGGTCATGATCGTGGTCATGTCCATGGCCGTGACCGTGGTCATGGTCGTGGTGGGCGTGTTCGTGGTCTTCCTCCCCCGGCTTGGCCGCGCCACTATCGTCCCGGATCAGGCCGATGCAGAAGATACCCGCCACGACGGCCGTGATGAAACTGATGACAGGTCGCACAACGGCGGCGATGAAGCCGAAAAAAGCGTTCGTGACGAGGATGGAGTCGGCCCCGGTTTCAGGCGCTGTAATCAGGAAGGCCATGCAGGATGAGCGGGAAGCCCCCTTTCGTCGCATTTCGGCAACTACGGGAACGACAGAACAGCTGCATAGCGGTACCGGAACGCCTACGGCGGAACTGATGGAGACCGAGCGAAGGCTGTCGTCCTGAAGCCATCTGAGTATCGCTTCCCGGGAGATGAAAACGTGGATCAGGCCCGAAAGCAGCAGACCCAGCATCAACATCGGACCCAGCAGCAGGAACGACATCCAGATGAAATCGAAGTAAGCGGTAAGGATATTGCCTGACTCCATCACCATTCGACCACCTTCCGCACGATGGAAAAACCCGCGGTTTCTTGCATTTTTACTTTAAAAAACACAGCGATTTAAGGTTGATAAATGCGATTCAGTGACAACGGCATGCTGGCCAACTCGCACTAATAAAGCAAAATACCCCGGCATGGGGAATGCGCAATGAAAATGTTCCAAAATACTTCAGTTTTGTAAATACTCCAAATGTGCAGGATCGGTTCGGCGTGACTGGCCGGCATTGCGATGAATCAGAACTTCGCTTGATCTATTGCATGACCACATATAACATGCTTATGCAGTAGAAAGCATGAGAAAGATGTGATAGATGCATGAGCAAGGTATGAAGGGCGCCTTTGAGCCCGTAATACCCTGCCGTTCCAGGACAAGGATCTCGCTGGTCCAAAGATCGGAGACCCTCGTTATGGACTTCGAAGATTACGAAATCGACAGCGCTTTCTACGACGAGATGTTCCAGCCCGACGGCGCGCCCCGTGATCACTGCCGCACGCTCTACGATTCCCTGCTCAGGCTTCCTGTTGAAGAACTCGTTCGCATGCAGGAAAGGGTCACCCATTCCTTTTCCAGCGAAGGCATAACGTTTACGGTTTACGGCGGCGAAGAGGCCAATGAACGCATTATGCCGGTCGACTGTCTACCCCGTCTTATCACAGCCGGGGAATGGCGGCAACTCGAAGCCGGGCTTGCCCAGCGCCTGAAGGCCCTGAACCTTTTCCTGGCCGACATCTATGGATCAGCCCGGATCGTCGAGGACGGGGTGATTCCTGTCGACATGGTGCGCGGCTGTCCCCAGTACCGCGAGGAAATGCGAGGCATAAGCGTCCCCCACGGCACGTATGTCGCCGTCTGCGGAACCGATCTTGTGCGCACGAACGAGGGGTTCCACGTCCTCGAGGACAACCTCCGGGTACCCTCCGGCGTGTCCTACATGGTCGCCAACCGGAAGGCGGTGAAGGCCAATCTTCGAAGGCTCTATCGCAGTTGCCGGGTGCAGGAAGTCGAGCACTACGGCCGCCTGCTTCGTGAAATCCTGCAGGAACTCGCACCCCGGGAAGATCCCGATCCGTGCATGGTTTTGCTGACGCCCGGCGTATACAATTCGGCGTTCTATGAACATATTTACCTGGCCGAAGAGATCGGTGCGACCCTGGTAGAAGGCCGGGACCTGCTTGTCAACGGGGGTTACGTGTACATGCGCACCACGTCGGGCCTGCGCAAGGTGGACGTCATATACCGGCGGGTGGACGACGACTTCCTTGACCCTTTGGTTTTTCGTCCGGATTCTCTGCTGGGACTTCCCGGGCTGATGGGTGTCTATCGGGCCGGAAATGTTACCCTGGCGAATGCACCGGGCACGGGAGTTGCAGACGACAAGAGCGTGTACGCGTACGTTCCGGACATGATACGCTACTATCTGGGCGAAGAACCGCTGCTTATGAACGTAAAAACCTACATCTGCCGGCGAGAGGAAGACCTGGAATACACGCTGGACAATCTGGAGGATCTCATCGTTAAAAAGGTGGGCGAGTCCGGGGGCTACGGCATGCTGGTCGGTCCCCGATCGACCCCGGCGGAGCGGGATGCCTACATCCGCGAGATCCTGGAAAATCCGGCCGATTTCATTGCGCAACCCGTGCTCGACCTTTCACGCGCTCCCTGCATGATCGAGGGCCGCGCCGCGGCGCGGCACGTGGACCTGCGCCCTTTTGTCCTGCGCGGACGCGAGACGCGCATCGTCCCGGGGGCATTCTGCCGCGTGGCGCTGCGTGAGGGAAGTCTGGTCGTGAACTCCAGCCAGGGCGGGGGAGGCAAAGACATCTGGGTCCTGGGAGATTAAATGCTGTCCAGAAGCGCTCAAGGTCTTTACTGGATGGGGAGATACCAGGAACGCGCGGCGCATCTGTGCCGTTTGATGCAACTGCAGGTGGAAACGCTCGTGGATCGTCCGCTGAGGGAAATCCACTTCGGCTGGAACCGGGTTTATCGCAGCATGAACCAGGCACCGCCCGCGGGCACGCTTGAAGCCTTCCGCAGCGATGACTACACACTCGCTGATTCGTACACCCTTGCCGACCATCTAACCTTCGAGCCCACGAATCCCGATTCCATCTGGAATTGTTTCGTGTACGCAAGGGAAAACGCCAGACAGGTCCGCAACTACATCAGCGCGGAGATGTGGCTTTCATTAAACACGGCCTATCTGCGCCTGCAGAAGCTGAACATCCAGGAAATCTGGAAGACGACTCCCGAGTCGTTTTACGCCGGCACTTCAGTGGAAATCAACACGTTTGCCGGCGTGACCGACGCCACCATGTACCGCGACGAAGGCTGGCATTTCATCCAGCTGGGTAGATATATCGAAAGGGTGCAGCTCTCCGCCGCGGTCATGCTCGCGCAGATCGCCGATCACGGCCGGCAGGACGAATCCTTCGACGCGGACTGGGCGAACCTGCTGCACGTGTTTCACGCATTCGACGCCTACGTGCATACCTACAGCGTTGTGGTCCAGCCCGGCCAGGTGCTGGATCTGCTCGTCACAGATGGCCTGCTTCCTGCTTCGATCCGCCGTTCCGTCGATTCGGCCGCCGAAGTTTTGCGCGCCATAGGCCACGGTCCGGCGCCGAATTCGAGCCGGGAAGCGCTTGGACTGGGCGACGCGCTGTGCGAATGCGTAACGGCGCGCAGGAACGACGCAGCGGTATGGCAACCGGTACTCGACCGGGTACATGCCGACAGCAAGAAACTCCATCACCTTGTCATGGACGCATACATAGACTACCCGCTGGAGATTCTACCGGCTCACTGACGCCATGGTCGGAAACGTACGTTACGAACTCGAACACGTCACGAAATACCGCTACGGCGTCCCCGTGCGCAACTGCGCGATGTCGCTGGCGTTGAAACCGACCGAAGACCGCAGACAGCGCGTATCTGGTTTCCGGATCGACACGGAGCCGACCGGATCGCTCTTTCAAGTCGAGGACAGTTTCGGCAATACCAGGCACCAGTTTCACCTGTACCGCGAACACCGGTCACTGGTAATCACGGCACGATCCACGGTCGATGTGGCTCCTGGCGATTCGTCTCCGGAGCGTCTTGAAGACGAGGCATGGGAGACCATCAGGGGTTGGCGCAACTCGTTTCATCATCGGGTTTATCTGGACCACAGCGCCCTGGCCAGGCCTTCATCGGTCCTTGAACGCTTCGTTCGAGAGAACGGGATCAAACCCACGGACGACCCGCTGAACGCGTTGGAACGGCTTTCAGCCACGCTGTACGATCGCTTCCATTATGATCCCGGAACCACTACGTTTTCCTCGACGATCGAACATATACTGTGTAGCGGACGCGGCGTCTGCCAGGATTACGCCCACGTCATGATCGCCATCGCGCGAACCTGGGGCATACCCGCCCGGTACGTATCAGGCTATCTCCATGACGTTGCGGCGGAAGACAATGGAGATGGAACGACGACCACGCACGCCTGGGTGGAGTGCCAGTTGCCCGGACTCGGCTGGACCGCATTCGATCCAACGAATGCAACCCGGGTCGATGAGCGGTATGTGCGCGTGGCCGTGGGTAGAGATTACAGGGACGTTTCTCCCACGCACGGCGTGTTGCAGGGCGGTGGAGAGATCGAGATCGAAGTAGCTGTGACCATGCGGCCGCTGTCGGGAACCCATCCGGATACGGCGCAATCCGGTCGAGAGGAGACGCGCCGATGAAAGAAGCGGAACGGGATGGCGTCAGGGAGGTAATGCGGCCATCGCCGCCACGCCGTGAACCCGATGCCATGGAGACCCTCCGGACTTATATGCTGGGCCGTATTCCCGGTTTCAGGCTTCCGGATGCGAATACCTGGGACGCCGAAGCCGCGAAGATGCGCCGGTCCATGCTGGAGGAGGTTATTTTCAAGGGTGTTCCCGACGCATGGCGAGAGGGAGCGCTCCGTGTCGAGTGGAAAGACGTGATCGAGACCGGAAAAGGATACCGGATCCGCAAGCTGACCTACCACGCTTTGCCCGGTAGTCCTTCCAGTACTGGTCGGCCCGGTCGGCCCGGTCAGCCCGGTCTCGTCATCCCGGCGCTGCTTTATGAACCCGATGACTTGGGAGATACGACGCCGGGTGTGTTGAACCTGAACGGGCATGTCGGTCCACCGGGCAAAGCGGTGGACTACAAGCAGGAACGATGCATCAACCTGGCCAAGCGGGGCATGGTAGCGCTGAACCCCGAGTGGCTGGGGTTCGGCGAGTTGCAGGGACCGGGCTATCAACACAACAACGCAGCTTACCTGGACCTGTGCGGAGTTGCCGGTATCGCCGTTTTCTACCTCGCCATGAGCCGAGCGCTGGACGTGCTGCTGGATCAGGAACGTGTCGATCCGGAGCGTATCGCCGTGACCGGACTGTCCGGCGGCGGCTGGCAGACGATCATCCTGGCCGCCCTGGACACGCGCGTGCGTCTCGCCGCGCCCAATGCCGGTTACATCGGCCTGGACAGCCGGGTCAAACACCCGGCCGACCGCGGCGACATCGAACAGAATGCCGCGGATCTCGCCGCCACGGCCGATTATCCATTGCTCACGGCCATGCTGGCGCCGCGGCCGGCCCTGCTGCTGTATAACGAGTATGACGACTGCTGCTTCCAGACCGCCAGGGCCAGGCCATCCGTCTACGAACCGGTCCGGCCGCTTTATACGTCGTACGGAAGGCAGGATGCCTTTGAATTCCATAGCAATATCGACCCGGGCACCCACAACTACGAACGGGAGCACCGGGAGAGATTATACCGGTTTCTGAACCGGCATTTTCTAGCTGGCGAGCGCGGCCGCGACGAGGAGATCCCCTCGGCCGACGAGGTGCGTTCCGAAGAAGAACTGACCGTAGGAACGCCGATGGGTAACGCCGATTTCGTTACCCTGGCCCGGTCCGTGGCGATTGGGTTGAAACGCGAAAGGCCGCCAGGGGAACCGGCCGCGCTGCGCCGATGGCAGGAGGCGGGACGGGAACGTCTCAGATCCATTCTGCGTTACCGCCCCTTCCCGGTTGAAGACGTGGTCAGGATGGCTTCGGAGCCCGGTGACGGTCGCCAAACGACTTATAGCCATTACCATTTGCGGGACGGCTGGGTGCTGCCTGTCCGGAACACCGTTCCGTCGACGCGTGTATACGGCAAAAAGCGACTGATCCTGGCGGACGCCGGAAGCCGGGGCGCATCGGTCCCGGTAGAGGAAGCCCTGCGGGAAGGGAATGCGGCCATGGTGGTGGAAGTGGCCATGCAGGGCGCCTGTGAACTGGGCAAGGCGCCGCATCAGTGGACGATGATGCTCTCATCGAACGGCGAAAGGATGCTGGGGCTGCAGGTCGCGCAACTCGCGGCGGTCATGGATCACGAGGCAGCGGCCCTGTCCGGCTTGACGGCCCTGGGTCCCGCTTCTTCGGTAATCGCGCTCATGGCATCGTCCCTGAGCAGCCACGCGGTGGAAGAAATCAAGCTGCGCCAAGGACTTGCCAGCCTTCACCGGTTGATCGATGAACCGGGACGGTATGAAACGCTGTCGCCGCTCTTCTGTTTCGGCCTGCTCGCCTCGTTCGATATCGAAGATCTCGTCGCGCTGGTCCACCCGGTCCGGGTCGATCTGAGCACGGACGCGGACGCGTGAGCCGGACGGGTAAGGCGGACGGGGGAGGCGATCAACAGGCAAGGCGGACGCGGGAGGCGAACGGATAATGTCGACGCGGGAGGCGAACGGATGATGCCGACGCGGGAGGCGACATTCGAACTATAATGCGGCTTTTATCGCATCGATGACCTGGCGGGGAGGCAATGTGCGCAGGCAAAGCGCGCCCCGGCTGTTCGTCGACGTGAGGGGTTCGTGTTCGCAAGTCATGAAACAACCTCGGCACGACAGGTAGTCCGGATGGGCGACGGTGCACAGATTCGTGAAGCCGTAGTCGTCGGGATAAGGAAAGAAATATCCGAGATGGCTGTCCGGACATACACACACCGTCGTTGTCCCCAGCACCGTCGAGATATGGCTCAGTCCGGAATCCAGTCCGACAAACATGCGCGCCTCCCTGATCAACTTCATCGCCACGGTTAAACCGGTCTCGACGACGCGCACGCCCGGCAAGGCGGCCTGGTCCAGACCTGCGGCGGCGCCCGGCTCGACCAGCGCGACAAACCGCCGATCCGGAAACGCGCGGATTGTCTCCGCCCAGCATGACAACGGGTAGTCTTTCCTCCTGTTTGCGCTGGTGGGCTGCCAGGCCACGAATTCACCCGGTTCGATCCCCAACTGTCGGCATTCCTCCGTCCCCCCTCCGACATGGCCAAGGTCCGGACGCCACTGCGCCCCATCATCCGGCTCGACACCGCAGCGTTCCAACACTTGGCGGATGTAGTGGCCGTTGTGTGTCAACATATGGCCACCGGCGAAATCCGTATCCCGGTTTTCCCGGTCCACGTACTTCGGCACGATCTCGAAACCGGCCGGATAAGGCCGCTCCGGCGCCAGGTCTTTGCCCAGGTGGTATCCTTCGTATACAAACTTCCGTTCCGCCCGCGCGGAGGCCAGCAGGGCATCCAGGGTGAACAGGCCGCCGTAGAACGTGTGGATGTCCGTGATGAGGTATCGGAACGATCGGTTCGCCAAGCGGCCGAGCGACGCGGCGGGGACGTTGCCGAAGCCGGTATACCGCTCAAACGGTTCCGGGAACGGCAGGAAGACGTCGACATGCGGTTCGACGATCGGTTTCACGCTCGACCTTCCAAGGAACCAGACCGGACTGGGGTGAAACCACCGGCGCAACCATTTCAAATGCCCCGTGCTCAGAACCACGTCCCCGACGCGGCCCCACGCCAGATACAGCACGGGCCTGGGTCCCGCCTCCACCGCGCGCGCAGCCCGGACCGCCCATCTCCGGCTCCTGCTACGCGATTTCCGGTTTCGGTATGCGAAGAAGATCCGGTAGGCGAGGTTGTTGAACTGTTTCCACATGGCTATTCGAGGCCGGGTCCGTCGTGCCATCGGCCGATGGAATCTGCTTCGGCACGGACCGCGGTTTTATTGAATGAAGGGCCTTCCCCGCTTGTATAGATGTACTTGACAGGATTACCTGATATTACGTTATTGGGGCCGGCCCCACAAGTCGGTATTGACGGGCTGACACGGTACATGGCAGGAACACGAGGAGCAGTCATCGATGATCACCCGCGTTTGGCAATGGTTCGGTTCGGCCGCATGCCTGGCAGGCGTACTGATGGCCGCGGGCTGTAGTGAAAGTGGCAGCGCCGCCAACGAAACGGCCGCCGTGAAGGAGACGCGGGCCGTGAACGTGGTTACCCGGGTCGTCCAGCCTCGGGAATTCATCAATCACCTCCGGCTCGTGGGCGAGATCAAGCCGGCCCGGCGCGTCGTGGTGAGTATCGAAGCGACCGGATTGATTACGGAAATCGAGATTGAAAAAGGCGAGTCGGTTGCGCGGAACACCATACTCGCGAGGCTGGACGACGAATTGCTAAGAGCCGCGGCGGACGAAGCCGAAGCGGCGGTTAAAGCCAGCGACCTGGCCCTGCGCAATCAGAAAAGACTGTTTGAACAGAAGGCGCTTGCGGAGTCCGTGTACCTGGACACCCGGTACAGGAACGACATGGACCGGGCGCGGTACCAGCAGGCCCTGACATACCTTGGAAAAACGGTGATCCGGTCGCCGATCTCCGGCGTGGTGGACAGCCGTATGATGGAGGTGGGTGAACTGGCCACGCCCGGCCGGGAATTCGTGGAAGTGGTCGATATCGATCGGGTCAAAGTCGTGGCCGGCGTCCCCGAACGCCACCTGAAGCACGTCTCGGTGGGCACGCGCGCCGCACTGGCGTTCCCGGCCTATCCGGACGTCAGCGTGGAGGCGGACGTAACCTACGTCGGAACGACCCTGGATCCGGACAGCCGCACCGTACCGGTTGAGATCACGCTCGATAACCCCGATCACCTGCTGAAACCTGAAATGGCCGTAACGATTCGCGTCGTCAAAGATTATATCCCGGAAGCGATCGTCATTCCACAGGACGCGGTGATCGATACCGATCAGGGCCGGATCGTGTTCGTCGCGGACGGAAGCGTCGCGCGTTCCGTCCCGATTTCGCTGGGGTCGATTTCGGGGGACCAGGTGCTGGTATCGGATGGACTGACCGCCGGTGACACCCTGATTGTCGTCGGCCACCGGAATCTGGTGAACGGCGAGTCCATACAGGTCAGAGACGATAGAATGTAAAGCGATGGTGGCGTACACCACCGGCATCCACTGGAGTGTCATTCTTTGAGAGTTTCTGACCTCGCCATAAAAAACAAAATCAGCATCTTCGTCATGACCGTGGCCGTCATCTTCCTCGGTTTCATGTCCTACCTTACGCTCCCGCGCGAATCCACGCCTTCCATCACCATACCCATCGTGTTCGTCGCCACCCCCTACTTCGGGGTGTCTCCAGCGGACATAGAGAACCTGGTTACCCAGCCGATCGAGAAACACCTCGAAGAACTTGCCAACGTGAAGGAGATCTCCTCGACCTCCAGCGAAGGCATCTCGACGGTCGTGATCGAATTCGAGACCGACGTGGACATCAACAACGCGCTCCAGAAGGTGCGGGAAGAGGTCGACCTTGCGCGAGCCGAGATCCCGGACGACGCGGAAGAATCAACCATCCGGGAAACCAACTTCGACGATATCCCGATTCTGGTGATCAACGTCGCCGGCACGCACAGCCTCGTGACGCTGAAGGATATCGCGGAAGACCTGGAACAGCGGATCGAGCAGATCGGAGGCGTACTGGACGTTACGGTCGCAGGCGGGTTGGAGAGGGAAGTCCAGGTCAACGTGGATCCGGACCGGATGGTGTATTACGGGCTGGAACTCGAAGATATCATCGATACGATCCGGCAGGAGAATCTCAACATGCCCGGCGGTTCGATCAAGACCGGAACGCTGAGATACGCGGTCAGGGTGCCGGGCGAATTTACGACACCGGAAGAGATCGGAGGGCTGGTCATCAAGACCTTCAATCGTCAGCCCATCGCCATCGGGGACGTGGCGGAGGTGCGGTTCGGGTTCAAGGAAGTATCCACCTACGCGCGGCTGGACGGACTGCCGTGTGTATCGCTGAATGTGCAGAAACGCAGCGGAGAGAACCTGATTCAAATAGCCGACGCCGTGAAGGAATTGCTGGACGAAGAACGGGAACGGTTGCCGAAGACCATCAACCTGGCCGTCCTGGCCGACCAGTCGAAGGACATCAGGTCCATGATCAGCGACCTCGAGAACAACATCATCTCGGGGCTGATCCTGGTGGTCTGCGTACTGTTCATGTTCATGGGCGTGCGCAACGCGCTATTCGTGGCTATTGCGATTCCGCTGTCCATGCTGATCTCCTTCATCGTACTCGAGATCCTGGGCTACACCCTGAACATGGTCGTGTTGTTCAGCCTCATCCTGGCGCTGGGCATGCTCGTGGATAACGCCATCGTCATAGTCGAAAACATCTATCGCCACCGCGAGGAAGGCACTCCCCTGGTCCGCGCCGCGCGAGAGGGCGTGGGAGAGGTGGCGGTGCCGGTGTGCACTTCCACGCTGACCACGCTGTGCGCCTTCGCTCCCATGCTATTCTGGCCCGGCGTCATCGGTGATTTCATGAGCTACCTGCCCGCCACGCTGATCATCACGCTCTCGGCTTCCCTGTTCGTCGGTCTCATTATCAATCCTACCGTCTGTTCGGTTTTGCTCAGTGTGACCCGCAAACGCGAGGACCAACGCTGGCTGATGGTTCTGCGGCGCCGCTACAGCCGGTTTCTCATGTGGGCGCTTGCGCACAGGGCCGTGGTCATGCTGGTCACCTGCGCCTCGCTCTTCGGCATGATCGTACTCTACGCCGCGATCGGCAAGGGCGTGGAGTTCTTTCCCGAGACCGAACCCAACCAGGCGTATATCGACGTGAATTCGGCGATCGGCACCAAGCTGGACGTATCAAATGAAATCGTACGCCAGGCGGAGGATTACATCCGTGACGTGCCCGACATGAAACAATACGTCGCCAGCGTAGGCGCGTCGCCGAATCCACAGGATTTCAGCGCCGCCGGCGGCGGCACGCCGCACAAGTCCAGGATCATCGTGGACTTCTTCGAACGGCAGGACCGCACGCAGTCCTCTTTCCTGACCGTGGAAATGATCAGGCAAAGGATGGAACGTCTCATCGGCGCCGACGTGGAGATCATTACGCCTCAGGCCGGCCCGCCCACCGCGGCGCCCGTGAACATCGAATTCGTCGGGGAGGATTTCTCCGTGCTCGGCCGGCTTGCCGACGAGGCCATGCTGATGATCGAGAACATACCTGGCCTGGTGGATCTCAAGGACGATTACGATTCGGGCAAGCCCGAACTCACGGTGGAAATCGATCGAGAACAGGCCGCGCTGCTAGAATTGAACACGGCCAAGATCGCCCGCGCGGTGCGTACGGCCATCAATGGCACGGAAGCCTCCAAGTACAGAGTGGGGGAGGAAGAATACGATATCATAGTACGGTTCGCGGAACCCGAGCGATCCACATTCGCCGATCTGGAGAGAATCCACATCATCCACGATGACGAACTGGTCTCGCTCAGTTCCCTGGCGCAGACCCGCGTGGCCGGTGGGGTCGGATCCATCAAGCGGAAGGACCAGGAACGCGTGCTGACCATCGCGGGCGACGTGGAAGGCCGGCTGGCGAACGACGTGCTCGGGGACGTGCAGACCGCCCTCGCGGATCTGTCGATTCCAGAAGGATACAGCCTGCGGTACACCGGGGAAAACGTGGAACAGGACGAAGCCACCGACTTTTTATCCAAGGCCTTTATCATCGCCCTGATCCTGATTACGCTCGTGCTCGTCACGCAGTTCAATTCCGTCACGATGCCCATCATCATCATGATGTCCGTGGTGCTCTCGCTGATCGGCGTCCTTTTCGGATTGATTGTGACCGCGACCCCTTTCGGCATCATCATGACCGGCATCGGGGTGATCAGTCTGGCGGGCGTGGTGGTGAACAACGCCATCGTGCTGATCGACTATATCCGAAAGCTGCGCAACCGGGGACTCCGCAAACGGGAAGCGATCGTCCAGGGAGGCGTTACCCGTCTGCGCCCCGTTTTGTTGACGGCCATGACCACGATACTTGGGCTCATACCCCTGACCACGGGGTTGAGTTTCAATTTCTGGACTTTGACCCTGGAAATCGGCGGAGAAAGTTCGCAGTGGTGGGGGCCCATGGGGGTGGCCGTGATTTTCGGCCTGGCCATTGCCACGGTGCTGACCCTGATCGTGGTTCCCGTGATGTATGACTTCATATCGGGATGGGCGGAACGGGGTGGTGGAGGTGGTGGAGAGGCAGAGGAAGAGCGCGGCCCGGATACCGGGGCCGCCGTGGAACAACCCGTGGCTGCGGTGTAACCGGAAGCCAGAGAGTGATTCTGGAGGGTAACATGATTCGCGCCATGCTGAAAACACTGGTGTCCGTCGCATGCGCGACAAGCATCGCGTTCCCGTCTTCCGCCCAGCAGAATGATGAGATCGTGCTTACGCTCGACCGGGCGGTCGAACTCGCGCTGAAGAATAACGAATCCCTGTTGAGCACCAGGCTCGAAGAGGACCGGGCGCGTGCGCGCGTGCGGGAAGCCTACTCCGAAGCGCTGCCCAAGTTGGATTTCAGCAGTACCGTTACGCGTAACTGGTCTCTGCCGGAGTTCAATTTCGGCGGCCAGACTTTCAAGGTGGGCACCGACAACGTGATCAACTTCGGACTCGATCTTTCCCAGACCATCTACCGGGGAGGACAGGTTGGCGCCGGCCTGAAGATGGCGCGTTACTTTCAGCAGATCTCCGAATCCAACACGGACCAGATGCGCGAAAACACTTTGCACCAGGTACGTAACGGGTTCTACGACGTCCTGCTGGCCGAAGCCATCGTAGAGGTCGCCACGGCGGCCTATGACCGCGCCGTGGCTCAGTACGAAGCCATACAGCGGTTCTACGAGGCCGGAACGGTGTCCGAATACGACGTGCTCAGGTCGAAGGTGGAGGTGACCAACGCCCACCCGCCGGTCACCCAGGCCAAAAACCGACTCGCCATTGCAAAAGCGGACCTCAAGCGCCTGATCGGGTTGCCGCGGCAGGTATCGATTCGATGTACCGGCAGTCTCGATGTGGACGTATCCGGTTTGCCGGGCGACATCGAATCGGCCGTGGCCGTGGCGCTGTCGAACCGTTCGGACCTTAAAGCCGCCCAACTGCAGGCCGCGATGAACGATGCGTCCATCCGGCTCGCCAGGGGCGAAAACCGTCCCGACGTATCGCTTTCCGCCGGCTACCTCATGCAGGCC
>JAPOOT010000420.1 GCA_026713285.1 Gemmatimonadota bacterium
AGGCCGGGGACAACGTGGTGATCGACGATCTTCACTACATGACGTCGCTGGTGATGTACAGCCAGCTGGCCGAGACCCTGGGCATCGAAACGCGCATCGTCCGGAACGTGGACGGAGTGACTTCACCAGAAGCCTTCGCCGAAATGGTGGACGACAAGACGAAGCTGATCTCCGTGGCGTGGATTTCCAACCGGAACGGCTACCGCCAGGATTTGAAGGCGCTGGCGGACCTGGCCCATGCCCACGGCGCCTACCTGTATGCGGACGCCGTACAGGGCGTGGGCATGATCGATCTCGACATCGGACCGACCGGCGTCGATTTCCTCACCACGGGTTCGTACAAGTGGTTGCTCGGCGGCTTCGGAGTGGCGCCTTTCTACGTGCGGGAATCCGTGATGGACGTGGTGAAACCGGACCGGCTGGGGTGGAGAATGGTGGATGAAAGACTGCCGGACAATCAATACACGATCTACAACGACGCCCGTAAGTTCGGGTATGCGACCCCCGCCTTCGCGGCGATCTACCAGCTTTCCGGTTCGCTCGATTACATCCTGAACGTGGGTACCGACCGGATCGAACAGCACACGGTCACGCTGGCGCACCGTCTCCATAGTGGACTAACTGAGCAGGGCTTCGAAGTTTTCACGCCGCCCGGTAACCAGTCGGCCATCGTGTCCTTCAACCACGGCACCGACCGCGAGGTCATCGAGCCTCAGCTCGCTGACGCGGGGGTCCGGCTGTCCTTCCGGGAAAACGATGCACAGATCCGCGTCGGTCCCGCCATGTTCAACAACGAGCAGGATATCGACGCCTTCCTGGAAATCACGCAGGGGTGGAGAGAGGCCGCGAGTTAGTCTGGACGGTTGGACGTGTCGCGGGCATCCGGGAGAGTCACGGGCGGCTGGAAGTGTCGCGGCCAGCGGGGCGCTATCGTTGACGACCGGATGCGTCACGGGTGGCCAGAGGAGTTGCGGTCAGAGAAATCGCGGTCATCCGGAGCGTTATCTTTGACTACCGGGCTTGACCCGACTCCTCCCCATCCGCCAGCGGACCACGATCGTTTCCGTTACAAACCCACTGTAAAGAGCGGCCACGCCGCGGATCGCCCCGTGCAGGTCGAAGAGGGCGAGTACGTTCACGACGATGACGATGGCGCCCGCCCGGGCGGGTCCGCTGGGTGCGATGGCACTCGTTCGGTGATCCCGCAGGGCGATCCCGTGCAGGTAGGACCGGACCGTTACGGCGAGGGGGAAGAAGGAGAAGATGATCAGCGGCACGGTGCAGCGCACGGCAAAGTCATGATCCACGCCGATTAAGGTTTCCAGGAGAAAAAAACGCAACGGGGTCCAGAACATCAGGGCCATTGATGCGAAGGAAATCATGCCGCACACGGCTGTGAACCGGCGAATGATCCGCCCATCGGGGTCCTGCCGCTGAAAGGCCGGAGGCAGGTTCTTGAGCTCGTTCAGCCACCCGTAGGGCAAGTGCGCGAGGGCGTACACAATCGTAAGTACCGCCAGCGACTCCGTCCCGTCCGTGCCCCGGGCTACGAAGAGGTTGATGATCGGCCGGCTCAGGGCCTGTATGCCGATCGTTATCGCCAGGGGCCAGTAGAATCGCAG
>JAPOOT010000470.1 GCA_026713285.1 Gemmatimonadota bacterium
GAAATCGAAACCGGTTTTCGGATCGGCCCAGCGTCGGAACGAAGACAAGTAGTCGTAGGCCGTGGCGGGCCGGCCGTCGCCAAAAACCAGGTCCCGCTGCAGATGGAAAATCCATGTGTGGCCGTCTTCGGTCACTTCCCAATGGGTCGCCGCGGCGGGAAGCAGGTTGAAATCCCGGTCGACCCGTGTCAACGGCTCGTTCGTCAGGGCGAAACCGAAGATCTTCTGGTAGGAGGAAGTGGCCCGGTCCATGAACCGGTTGTTCAACTCGAATGTGCGCAGGTGCTGGTGTTCCGGCGGCGCGGCGTCCGCGGGAAGGGTGACGCCCACGGAGTTGACCTGGACCGGCTGCCCCTGGCCGGATGGACCGTCGGTGGTGATACCGAGCGCCGAGGCACCGATGCCGAGCGCCGAGGCACCGATGCCGAGCGTCGATGCGCCCAACATGGTGGCAAGGAGGATCGCCGTTGCGCCGAGCATGATCGCCACTGCGCGAGGCAGGAACGCCGCCACGCGAGTCAGGGCCACCGCTCCAGTCAGGAACGCCGCCGCTTCGAGGATCTTCCGGTTTCGTTTGACAGGCTGCATTGGCATGAGTGTGGACCCATCAGACTGTTGCTGCGTAACGTTTCTGTCTTCATCGACCGGTCAGCCAACTCCATGGTCCGCCGCGCTTCCGTGCCGTCGTTTCCCGGGTTACATCCGCTGTAATGTAAATCGTAGTCATCAGGTTCAGCATCTGGTTCCCGCGCCACGCCCTGTATCCCGATTCGTTCGGTTCGAGCGCGTCACCGCGGACGTATGGACGCCACATCTCGTTGACCAGGTCGTGCCAGAGGAAGACGCCGCCCACGTCCCGGACAAGGATCTCTTCTGCTTCCTGATAGAGCCTAGTGCGCCGTTCGGGATCACCCACCATGTGGTTGGCCCGTTCCACGAGCTCCTCGAACTGCTCGTTGCGCCAGGGGGGTCGGCCCCGGGACAGCCACAAGTTGAGCAGGTTGCTGGGGTCCAGGTAATCCCAACCATATGCAAGCATCGAAAATGGAATCTCTTTGGCGTTCAAGGCTTCCGTGTAGACCTTTCTTTCCACGTTCAGGACCTCGATCTCAATATTCAGATTCTGCTTAAGCATGGCCTGAATGGCCTCGGCGGCCACCTTTCTAAGGTAGGCTTCGCCTCGCAGCCACATGGCCATTGGGGGGAATCCCCTGCCATCGGGATATCCCGCTTCCGCGAGCAGAAGGCGCGCCCTTTCCAGGTCGTATTGTTGTATGTGTCCCAGCGTTTCGGGACTGGCGGCCGGAAATCCCGACGGCATCATGGATACGGCCGAAACCGCGATGTCTTTCAGGGCGGATTTCATGATGGCCGGCTGGTCGATGGCGTGGCTGATGGCCTGGCGAACGCGCAGGTCGTCGAAAGGCGGAACCCGGGTATCCATGAAGAGATAGTACGTGGTGAAATTGGTATAGGTATTCAGTTGGCTTCGCAGCACCGGGTCGGACCGGATCCGGTTGATCTCGGCCGGGTTGTTCAGCAGGACGTAGTCGACCTCGCCCGCTTCGTATGAGGCGAGGAAGGGTGGCTGGGCCGCCGCGTTGTAAAGACGGGCGATTATCCTTTCCAGGTAAGGCGTGCTGGGCCCAGGATACGTAGGATTCGGTTCCAGGACAATGCGGTGGTTGATGGTCCATTCCCTGAGCCGGTAGGGGCCATACCCGATGTGGGTTTCGGGCTTGGTGGACCACGCCGCCCCGTACTTCTCGAACTGGTGCGTCGGCGTCACCCAGCTGTAGTTGAGCAGGTGTGGCGCGAAGGGCGCCGGCCGTGTGGTGGTGAAGGCAATGGTGTGCCGGTCCAGCGCCTTGACGCCGAGCGAATCCAGGGGCATGTCCCGAGCGACGACCGCGCCCCAGTTTTTAATCGGCCGGTAATACCATTCGAAATCGAATCCGATGCCCGGATCCGCCCACCGCCGGAAAGTGTCCTCGTAGTCGTAAGCGGTAACGGGCTTGCCGTCGCCGAACATCATGTCTTTCCTGAGGTGGAAAACCCAGGTGTGCCCGTCTTCGGTCACTTCCCAGTGGGTTGCGGCAGCCGGAATGAGTTGAAAGTTACGGTCAACCCGGGTAAGTGGTTCGTTCGTCAGGGCGAACCCGAAGGACTTCTGGTAGGAAGACGTGGCCCGGTCCATGTACCGGTTGTTCAGTTCGAAGGTACGCAGGCGCTGCATCGAGGGCGGCGCGGCGTCCTCTGGCAACGTCACGCCGACGGAATTGACTTGTTCAGAATCGGCGCGTTCAGACGTTATGGAGGGTATTTCCACGGCGAAAGCGACGGTGAGCGCTAGA
>JAPOOT010000226.1 GCA_026713285.1 Gemmatimonadota bacterium
GGCCATGCCCACCGGCGGGCTGAACCGCTGGTATCCGCGGGAGGTGTACGACCGGGTGGAAACGGGCCGCTACTTCGGCCACACCTACAACCTGCCGCTGTACAAGATCCCCACGGAGGGCAAGGTCCCGAGGCACCATCCCGACGAGGCGTCCTACGCGGGGCGAAACCAGTTGTTTGACGTGGTCGCCGATCCCGCTCAACAGCACCCGATCGTCGATCCGGCACTGGAAAGGCATTTCACCGACGGGATTGCCCGGCACCTGGAAACCTGCGAGGCCACGCCGGAGCAGTTCGCCCGGCTCGGTATCGACCCGCCCGGCGCGTAGCAGATTGCACGATGAAGGGATCCGTCGGACGGTACGCGGAACGAGCGGGCCGGGAAAAAATCAATCCGCGGAACAAGCAGTACGCAGAACAAGCAGGCCGGAACGTGAAGGATGCGAGCCGCAACACACGAACTGCGATAAATGGTTCGCTGTAACGAGTACGCAGATACAAGGGGTAAGCTGATGATTCACCGACTTCGTCACCTGGCGCCGGTTTTCGTCTCGGTCGTGCTTGCGCTGTCATTGCTGCAATGCGGCGCGCAGCCAGATCCTGATGAGACCGAAGAAGGCAGCGGACCCCAGTTGTTTTTCGGCCAGACCGCGGAGATGAAAGAGGCTGCCCACGCCGCGTTGATGGAACGTCTACCTGAAGATGCCGCGCCCCTGGAGTACCAGGTGTTCCGGTACATGGCAGCCGAACCCAAGAGCATGGACCAGGGCGTCTCGATTTACGTGGCCGGCGGCAGCGAATTCCACTTCGAAAGGCTCGCCATGTTCGGAGTGAACGGCGAGCTCGTGCCGGGCGCCGCGGATTCTTGGGAAACCACCGAAGACGGGAAGACTTGGACTTTTCACCTGCGCCGGAACGCGCGGTGGAGCGACGGACGGCCCGTCACCGCCCACGATTTCGAATTCACCTTCAAGCGGTTCCTCCATCCCAACGCGGGCAACGTCTACGCCTTTCTCTACTACGATATCAAGGGCGCCCGGGCATACAACCAGCGGGAAACGGACGATGTCGACACCGTGGGGGTCCGCGCCCTGGACGACTATACCCTGGTCATCGAGACGGAACAGTCCTGCGCCTTCCTGCCCCATATCACCGCCTACCTGACCTCCGCGCCCGTTCCCCCGTGGCAGGTGGAGAAATACGGTGACCAGTGGGCCCTCGCCGGCACCTGCCTGACCAACGGGCCCTTTCAACTCGAGACCTGGAAAACGGGCCAGTACATGACCTTCGGCCTGAATCCCCATTACTCCGGCCCCAATCCCGGCCATCTCCGCCAGATCGTCCGCATATTCAACGCCATGGTCGGCTCGGTCAGCGCGTCGAACGACATGGGGTTGCTGCCCTATGAAAACGACGAGATCGACGTAATCGACATCAGTCCCATGGTCTACGGCGGCCTGCGCGGCGACCCGGAGTGGAACGAACCCGCGTGGACGTACGACCAGTTCACGACGATCTACCTGTTCTTCCGGACGCGCCAGCCCCCCTTCGACAACCTCAAGGTCCGCCAGGCCTTCGCCCATGCCATCGACAAAGTGTCGCTGAACGAGACGATTCTCCAGGACATGATGATTCCCGCCTATACCATGCTTCCGCTCCATTTCCCCGGTTACGTCGGGGACAAATACCAGGACCGCCAGCGGTTCGACGTGGAACTCGCCCGGCAACTGCTCGCGGAGGCGGGTTATCCGGACGGCAGGGGTTTTCCGCGGATGGATATCTGGCTCGCCGACGCGACGCCCGCTTCTTCCATCAGCCAGGCTGCCCAGGCGTTACAGGAGATGCTCAAGGAGAACCTGAATATCCAGATCGGCATCCGGAACACGGAAGGGGCCGCGTACCGGTCGGCCATGTACAACTGGGACATGCCCATGAGCATCGTCGGTTTCAACTACGACTTCCCCGATCCCCATAGCATGCTCGGCATCATCTGGCGATCACAGCCCAGGGGCTATACCCGCCACGACTGGCTGAATCCGGCCTTCGACCGGCTGATCGACATGGCCGCCGGGGAGCTGAATCACGAGGCCCGCATGGCCATGTACGACGAGGCCGAAGGGATTCTCGCCTCCGAGGCCGCCGCGGTCTTCCTGTGGCATGTCAATACCTACCAGTTGCGCAAGCCGTGGTTGAAGGGGTTCAAGGAAGACCGGTGGGGCAATTTTCCCAATTACCGGAACGCGGGCACGTACTACGACCTCTATATCGGAAAAGAGGCCGTGGAAAGCGATCGCCGCATCGATTACTGATTCACTTTAAGTGAGGAGATATCCATGCAGCGTTTTCTATTTGTCATGGCGTTGTTGTTGGCGGTCGCGTGCAAGGGTGACCCTGGCGCGCAGGGGCTGACCGGACCGCAGGGACCTTCGGGGCCGACCGGACCGTCAGGGCCGACCGGACCGCAGGGTTCGGATGGTGCGCTGGGACCGGCAGGTCTGCGGGGCGAACCTGGCGAGACGCTAAACTGGGCGGACGTTATCGAGGACGGCAATCTGGCCGACGCCATATATCTGGTCGGGGTCGAGACCGAAGACTACATCGTTCCCGTAGGGACGGCTTTCGCGGCCCACTATGACAACAAGCTGTGGACGAACGCCCACGTGGTCGAGGCCTCGGTCACTGCCGGTGAGGAACCGGTGGAGTTTCCCTCTCCCGGTTCAGGTCCTCCCGTTACTGATCGGCGGTATTTCGTTGCGAGGACGGGAACGGTGATAGGCGACGAAGGCACGTATTATTGGGAGGACTCGATCTTCCACGAACAGTACGACCCGCAAGGCGAAAGCCCGGACCTTGCACTTATCGTCCTGGCGGACGGCATCCTGCCCGGTCCACTGCCCCAGTTGCTACCCCGCGAGTTGGCAGGCAGCCTGAGAATCGGTCAGCCGCTCGGGACGTTGGGGTTTCCCGGCGCATTGATATTCGAAAACCTCGAGTTCGTAATCGCTACATTCAGGGAGGGTACGCTATCGAGCCTGCGACCGTTCTACGACGGTCATTTCGGGCCGGATGATCTTGGCCAGGTGCTGCATTACGACATGTTGCTGGAATCGGGCACCAGCGGCAGCCCGGTCTTTGACCACGCAGGATACATTGCGGCCGTGAATTACGCCGGCATACCGTACGTCATACCTGGTCCCGAAGTCACCTCGCCACCAGGTGGAGGCACTGAACCACCTGGTGAAGGACCAGGTAAGCCGACGAGTGAAGGACCAGGTGAACCAACGGGTCTGGTCATCCCTTCATCCCATGGGTTCGGGATCGGCGTCGCCGCTATGTGGGAGCTCATAGACCAGGTCGAAGCC